>NZ_JBIUYE010000002.1:435509-659399 GCF_044744365.1 Kitasatospora sp. NPDC087314 | reverse complement strand
CAGGGCGGGGTCGGGGTCGCGGAGCAGGTCGGGGCGGTGGGCGCCGCAGCGGTTGTGGGAGATGAAGGGGCCCTCGAAGTGGATGCCGGCCAGGATGCCGTCCTCGACGAGTTCGGAGAGGACGGCGGCTTGGCGGGCGACCTCGTCGATCTCGCCGGTGACGGTGGAGGCGACGGTGGTGGTGGTGCCGTGTTCGAGGTGGGTGCGGGCGGCGAGCAGGGCCTCTTCGGCGATGCCGGAGGTGTAGGAGGCGCCGCCGCCGCCGTGGACGTGCAGGTCGACGAAGCCGGGGACGACGGTGTAACCGGTCAGGTCGAGGTCGCCGGGTTCGCTCTCGCCGCCGAGGCCGGCGATGCGGTCGCCCTCGACGGCCAGGCGGTCGCCCTCGACGACGGCGCCGGGCAGGACCAGCCGGGCCCCGGCCAAGACGGTACGGTCCATGCCCACGGTGGTCGCCTCCAGGGACGGGACGGGCAGCACTCGCGATCCCGTCGTCGGGGCCTCGTGCTGTCCGAGAGGGTCGATGACTTCGATCAGAGTTGATCATTAGTGCTGCATTCCAGTCAATATTGAGCACATGAATTGGTGTACTCGATGTCGCACGAATCGTGGCGGCGCAGGTCGCAGGCGTCCCAGGGGCGCCGACGGCCCGCCGCACAGGGGTGTCGTCTAAACTCCCCGCATGCTCAAAGCTGACCGTACGGCCCGGATCCTCGCGCACGTGACCGAGGAGGGCAGCGCCGATGTGCACGCGCTGGCCGGGCTGCTGGAGGTCTCGACCGCCACCATCCGGCGCGACCTCCAGGAGCTCCACGACCAGGGGCTGCTGCACCGTACGCGTGGCGGTGCGGTCACCGGCGCGGTCGGCCTGGAGCTGCCGCTGCGCCACCGGCACGGAACGCGGCAGGCCGAGAAGCGGCGGATCGCCCTCGCCGCCGGGAGCCTGGTCCCGGACGGCGCCGTGGTCGGGCTGACCGGCGGCACGACGACCGGCGAACTGGCGAGGGTGCTCGCCGACCGCGGCGGGGTCACCATCGTGACCAATGCCGTCAACATCGCCGCCGATCTGATCGTCCGGCCCGAGATCCGCCTGGTCGTGGTCGGGGGCATCGCCAGGACGGCGAGTTACGAGCTGGTCGGACCGGCGGCTGAGCGGATGCTCTCGCAGTACCACCTGGACATCGCCTTCATCGGCGTGGACGGCCTGACCGCGAGCGAGGGCTGCACCACGCACGACGAGATGGAGGCGACCACGGACCGGGCCTTCCTGCGCAGCGCGGCCCGGTCCGTCGTCCTGGCGGACAGCAGCAAGGTGGGGCGGGTCACCTTCGCGGAGATCTGCCCGCTCCCGGACATCCACGAGCTCGTCACGGACGACCAGTTGACCGACGCCCAGGAGCAGGCCGTCACGGCCGCCGGCGTACGGGTCCTGCGGGCCTGAAACCCGGGTCCCGTGCTGCCGGCCGGGCCTGGTTCCCGAGCAGGTGGCCCGACGCCGGGAGGAGGACGACCGCTACGCGGGGCGCGGGGCGTGAAGCGTGCGTCGGCCGGGTCGGCCGGGTGCGGGGGCGACGGTCCGGGGTGCGGCGGCGTGCGCGGGAGGGCACGCGAGGGCCGGGGGACCGACGGGCTGGGGAGGTGCCGGGCCCCGCTCGACCGGGGCGCCGGGGAAGGGGGCCACGGGAAGGGGCGCCGGTGGGCGCCCGGGGAGAGGGCGCCGGGGAAGCCGGGGCGTGGATCAGGAGGCCGGGCCTCTTCGGAGGTGCTGGAGGCAGTCGGCGATCTCGGCGGGGGTGGAGGGGCCGAGAGCGTCGGCCAGGCGGCCGTGGCGCAGGAAGACGACGCTGTCGGCGCACGCGGCGGCTTCGGGGTCGGTGGTCACGAGGACCGCCGTGAGGTCGAGGGCGCGGACCGCGCGCCGGAGCGAGGCGCCGATGGCGCGGGCGAGTTCGGGGGAGTCGTCGTGTCCCGGGGTGTCGACCAGCAGCAGGCGTGGGGAGGCGGCCAGCAGCCGGGCCAGCATGGCGTTGTGCTGCTGGACCCGGCCCAGCTTCCGCAGCGGCCGCCGCCAGTGCCACAGTCGGGTGACCTGACTGATCTGCCAGGCCTGGCGGCGGCCGAGTGCGGGAGCGCCGGGGTCGACGAATTCACGGACCGTCACATTCGGGTGAACGGGCTCGTGTTGACCCCAGAGTGCGCCGACGGCACCCCGTTCACTGTCGGCCCAATGGACCGTTCCGGTGGACGGGGTGGTGACGCCGGCCATGCACTCCAGGAGCGCCGTCGTGCTGGCGCGTTCGTCTCCCATGACGGCACAGAAGCGGCCTTTTCGAACACCGAGCGAGAACTCGCGCAGGACCGCCGTGGGACCGTTCGTGCCCGGGTGGATTTTCGACACGTTTTCCAGCGTGACGGCACAGCTGGGGGCGGCTTCCCGCTCAGCTGATGCTCCTCCCATCATGAATCGGCTCCCAGGCTTCCGTAATTGATGCGTGCGGCGACAAGGCATCGTGCTTGCATGCCCTGAACCTACTCGCTCGTAATGGGTTTAGGCCATGCTGCCCGCATCCGTATGTATGGTGCACTTTCCTAGACCATGCGTGTCAGATCCGGATCGTGCGTAGCGGTGTGTCGCCGGTTCGTTACTTCGGGAATCGTCGGTATAGGGCGAATTGTCAGACCAGTGGATCCCCACGGAGAAGTGCCCCGCCCAGGGGGGTCAGGGTGTGGTGGACTTTGTTGAGCGAGCGCAGGGTGGTGATGAGGCCGGCGGCCCGCAGGACCGCGGTGTGCTGGCTCGCCGCGGCGGTGGAGATGCCCACCAGCTCGCCGACCTCGGTGGTGGTGCAGGTGGTCGTCAGCACCTGCAGGACGGCTGCCCGGGTGCGGCCCAGCAGGGCCCCCAGGGCCTGCTCGCCGTCGGGTGCCGGATCCCAGAGGTTCTCCCGCTCGCGCGGGACGGGGATCGGGTAAAGCAGCAGTAAGGGCCGGTCGCCCTGCTGTTCGACCAGGATCGGCGACCGGGAGAACAGGAACAGTGACGGGGCGATCTCCAGGCCGGTCGACTCCAGCTTGATGTCGTGCCCCGTCCCGGGGACCTCCAGCACCGGGGGGCGCCAGCGGATCGCCGGGTGCAGCGTGCTGAGCAGTTGGTCGACGCCGCCGCTCATCATGATCTGGGCCCGGGCGTTCCGGTCCACTTCGAGCAGGGTGGAGACCTGACTCCAGTACGGTTCCACCGCGATGCGGTGGAATGTCTCCAGGTCGCGCAGAACCCGCGGGCGGAATTCGTTTCCGGATCCGGCCGCGGAGGAGTTTTCGAGGATTCGGTAGAGGTCGGGGAAAGGGCGGACGGTGCGGGCGAGTTCGGCCAGCGCGCGGCCGTCCCGTTCACCCGCGACCCGTCGGCGCCAGGAATGGAAGACGGGGCCTCCGCCGCCCGTCGCGAAGGTTTCCAGGGCGCAGAGCGCCTCCCTCATCGGATCCAGGTGGGCGGCCGACGATACCTTGGCCAGGCTCGCCGGACTGAAGAATATGCGTCGCATTTCGGTGTTCCCCCTTGAAGGTGCCGACGCTGTCGTGATCGGAGGTGATTGATCTCAGGCCGGCATTGCTGCCGCTTCGATCGCGTCCTCGGTCGTACAGGCCGGTCCGTCGGGGAGAATGGGATAGAAGAGTGTCGGTCCGTCGGCAATGGTGTGGTCGTCCACCAGAACCGGTGAATCGGGCGCCAGGAAGTAGGACGGCGCAATCGTCAGTCCGCACTCCTCCAGTTGTACGTCCTCGCTCTGCCCGGGTATCTCCAGGGAGCAGGTGGAGAGCCGGACGGCGGGGTGAAGGGTGCTCAGCAGGCCGCGGGCGCCGCAGTCCTGGAGGATTTCCAACCGCTTCTTCCGGTCGCTCTGAACGGTGAGGGAGATCATGTCCCAGTGCGGGGCGACCACGATGCGGTAGAAGGATTCCAGGTCCCGGAGCAGGCGCGTGTCCGTGTCGTCTCCGGTGCGGCGGGCGCGCCGGACCATGGCGTCCAGGTCGGGGAACGGGCGGATGGTTCGGGCGAGTTCGACGAGCCGTTGAGTGGCCCCGAGGCGGTGGGCGGGGCCCAGTCGACGGGCCGGCCCGGCCGGACGGGTCTTATGCCATCGGAGTCGGCGTTTCGCCTGGCGGTGCCGGGAAGAGAGCAGATCCAGGGCGAAGAGCGATTCGCTGACCCAGTCAGGGGTCGGCATGATACGCGTTCTCAACAGGCTTGCCGATGTGAAGTGCAGACGTGGCACGAGTCCCCCAGAATGCCGTTGACGTATGCGGGTCGGGAGCCGGGGTCCACGGTGAGGTGGATGAGCGGACTTGCGTGACCGCAAGCCCGACATGGTCATGCCGGTTCCCGTACCGACTACGCTACGTCCCGCTTTAAGGGGGTGACAGTCGAGTCTTCGCCAGTTCGAAGGTGCAGTTCTCTGCACCTGATCCAGATAGCCTGCTCGACTCGGGTCTACCCGCGTCACTCGGGCCGGGTGGCCCGAGTGACGGGTGTGACGAGAGGGGCCAATGAGGCCGGAGTCACGCCGGACGTGGGTCCGCGCCCTCGGCCTACCTGCCAAGAGCGCGGAAGTTCCTCAGGTGCGGATTCGATCTGCTCGTCAGATCGTGATAAGCACGTTGATCAGAACGCCAACGGCGACCACCGCGAGGACGACCCAGGGCCACATCGGGCGTTCCTTAGTGGGCTTCCAGCCGGTCGAATCGGGCATGACTGCTCCTGGCTTGTATTGGTACGGGGAGATTTACGGCCGGGCCCCTCGGAAGACGGGGGACCCAACGAGGGGCCCGGCCAAGGGAATCGGTGGGGGAACTGTTAGTGCCCTGTTCACCGATTCCGGTCTGGGATCACCGTGGGCTCCATGGGAGCCTCAACGGTGACGCTGGTTCGGAAGCCCAGTCATCACGGGTAGTCGTGGTGGTCGAGGCAGGTCTGGCGCAGTTCCTTGATGCGGTCGTTCTGCTCACCGATGTAACCCACCACGGTGCGCGCCGTACCCTTCTCCCGGATGTCGGCGTTGCGCATCTTCTCGGCGGTCGAGTGAATGGCGTCGCGGAGCTTGTCGTCCCCGGCCTGCTTGGCCAGCCCGTCGAGCTCGTCGGCCCGGTCGCGCATCTTCTTGCGGGCCTCCTCCACGTTGTCCGGGAACGGATCGGTGAAGGTCTTGCCGAAGATCTTCGCGCACAGCTCGATCCGGTCGGCGGCCTTGGTACTGACCTCACAGGCGGACGTTCCGGCGCCGACCAGGAGGACGGCGGCCAGGGTCAGCACGACCGTCCTGCTTCGCCGGCCTCTGGGCTCGGCCCCGCGGCTCCTCCGCATCGGGTACATGCTTCCTCCCTGGCTCCCGTGGGATCCGATGATCTGTCTGCCCGTCGTCCTGGCGTTGGTTCCGCCTTCGATGACTCCATCCTGAGGCCGGGCGAAGCCGATTTCATGGGGGCTTACTTCCGATCCGAGGTGCAGTTCTCTGCACCTTTCTTCGTGCACGTGATCGCCTGTCCTGGGCGTTTTCGCACCGGCTTAAAGACGTGGTGGGCGGTGGGCGGCGGCATGGAGGCTGAGATCCGTACGGCCGGACGGCAGGCGGTACCCGGCGTTCCGCCTCAGGGTCGTGGTGCACGGGTAGTGCAGGGGAGAAAGGGACGACGATGGGCCCAGCACGGACACTCGCGGAGAAGCTGTGGGAGCGCCACGTCGTGGCCTCCCGGCCCGGCGAACCGGACCTCCTCTACATCGACCTCCACCTGACCCACGAGGCCACCTCCCCGCAGGCCTTCGACGGGCTGAGGCTGGCCGGCCGCGCCGTCCGGCGCCCGGGGCTGACCCTGGCGCTGGAGGACCACAACGTCGCCACCACGGCGGACGCGGTACTCGACCCGGTCAGCCTGGTCCAGTTGGAGACGCTGCGCCGCAACTGCGCCGACCAGGGCATCGAGCTCTACTCGGTCGGCCATCAGCGGCAGGGGATCGTGCACGTCGTCGGGCCCGAACTCGGCCTGGTGCAGCCCGGTATGACGATCGTCTGCGGCGACAGCCACACCGCCACCCACGGCGCCTTCGGCGCGCTCGCCTTCGGCATCGGCACCAGCGACGTGGAGCACGTCCTGGCCACCCAGTGCCTGGAGATCAGCCGGCCGCGCACGCTGGCCGTCGAGTTCACCGGCCAACTCCCCCCGGAGGTCGGGGCGAAGGAGCTGATCCTCGCGCTGATCGCCCGGATCGGGGCCAACGGGGCGCAGGGCCACCTCATCGAGTACCGGGGCGAGGCGGTGCGGGGGCTCTCCATGGAGGCCCGGATGACGCTCTGCAACATGAGCATCGAGGCCGGCGCCCGGGCCGGGATCGTCGCACCCGACGAGACCACCCTGGAGTACCTGCGCGGCCGTCCGCACGCCCCCACCGGGGCGGACTGGGACGCCGCCGTCGCCGACTGGTCCACCCTGGCCACCGACCCCGGCGCCGTGTTCGACCGGACGGTCGTCCTCGACGTCGACGGGCTCACCCCGCTCGTCACCTGGGGCACCAACCCCGCCCAGACCGTGCCGCTGGCCGCCACCGTCCCCGACCCGCAGACCTTCGCCGACCCGCTCGAACTCGCGGCGGCCGAGCGGGCCCTGTCCTACATGGGGCTGCGGCCCGGGACCCCGATGCGGGACCTCGCGATCGACGTCGTCTTCCTCGGCTCCTGCACCAACGGCCGGATCGAGGACCTGCGGTCCGCGGCCGGGGTGCTGCGCGGCCGCACCGTCGCCGCGGGCACCCGGCTGCTGGTCGTCCCCGGCTCGATGCAGGTGCGGGCCGAGGCCGAGGCGGAGGGGCTGCACGAGGTCTTCCTGGACGCCGGCGCCGAGTGGCGCCTGCCCGGCTGCTCGATGTGCCTGGGCATGAACACCGACCGTCTCGAGGGTGTCGAGCGCTGCGCCTCCACCTCGAACCGCAACTTCGAAGGCCGTCAAGGGGCGCGGGCCCGCACCCACCTGGTGTCGCCCGCGGTCGCCGCCGCGACGGCGGTGGCCGGTCGGCTCGCGGCCCCCGCCGACCTGGCCTGACAGCCGGCCCGGCCGGAGAGAGGACGAGCTCAGTATGGAACCCTTCGTCGAACACCACGGTCGCGCGGTCGCCCTGCGCCGCGACGACGTCGACACCGACCAGATCCTGCCCGCCGAGTTCTGCAAGCGGGTCGTCAAGAGCGGCTACGAGGACGCGCTCTTCGCCCGCTGGCGCGCCGAGGACGGCTTCGTCCTGGAGCAGCCGCGGTACGCGGACGCCACGGTCCTGCTGGCCGGCCGGGACTTCGGCATCGGCAGCTCCCGCGAACACGCCGTCTGGGCGCTGCGTGACTGGGGCTTCCGCGCCGTCGTGGCCACCGGCTTCGGCGACATCTTCCGCCGCAACAGCCTCAACAACGGGCTCGTCCCGGTCGACCTGCCGACCCCCGTGGTCGAGGAGCTGATGGCCCTCGCGGAGTCCCCCGAGGGCCTGCGGGTCACCGTGGACCTGCGGGCCGGCCTGCTGCGCCGGCCCGGCGGCGAACACCCGTTCACGGTCGACGAACGGGCCCGGGCCCGGCTGCTCGAAGGGCAGGACGTGATCGCGGCGACCCTGCTCAGGAACGAGGACATCGAGGCGTACGAGGCGCGCCGCCCGGCCTGGCTGCCTGAGATCCCGCGCGGCGCCTTCGACCGGGCCGAGCGAAGCGAGGTAAGCGCATGAGTGTGACCACGGACCGTGACACGCCGGCCCGCCGCGCCCTGGGCGCCGAGCGGGTGGGCGGGATGCCCGGCGGCGGGCTGGCCTCGCTGCTCCTGGAGGGCCTGCCCCCGGGCACGGTCGACCTCGCGGTCGGCACCCCGGCCTACCCCGACACGCCGCCGGAGCTGGTCGAGGCGGCCGTGGCCGCGCTGCGCGCCGGCATCCACCAGTACCAGGACCCGGCCGGGGTGCCGCTGCTGCGCGAGCGGATCGCCGCCGGCCTGCCCGGCGCCCCGGACCCGGGCAGCGAGATCACCGTCACCGTCGGCGGCAGCGAGGGCCTGGGCGTCGCCCTGCTCTCCCTCGTCGACCCCGGCGACGAGGTGATCGTGTTCGAGCCCTTCTACGAGAACTTCCTCAGCGCCATCGCCCTCACCGGCGCGCGCCCGCGCCCCGTCCGGCTGCGGGCACCCGACTGGAGCGTCGACCCGGACGAACTGGCCGCGGCCTTCGGACCGCGCACCCGCGCCGTCATCGTGAACAGCCCGGCCAACCCCACCGGCGTCATCCTGGAGCGCGCCACCCTCGACCTGCTCGCCGAGCTCTGCGGCCGCTGGAACGCCGTGGTGATCTCGGACGAGGTGTACGCCGGGTACGTCTACGAGTCGGCCGGCTACCGCTCGGTGACCGAGATCGAGGGCCTGGCCGACCGGTCCGTGGTGATCGGCAGCCTCTCCAAGAGCCACTCGATCAGCGGCTGGCGGCTCGGCTTCCTCCGCGCGGCGCCGGAGCTCACCGCCCTGCTGCGCAAGGTGCACGTGGCCACCACCGGCGGCGCGGCGGCCGCGCTCCAGCACGCCGCGGCCAATGCGGACCTGCTGCTGCCGGAGCGCTGGGACCACGCGGAGGGGATGCGCGAGCGGCGCGACCGCACCGTGGACCTGCTGCGGGACGCCGGCTTCGACTTCACCCGCCCGGCCGGCGGCTGCTACGTCCTGGCCCGGATCGACGGGCTGACCGACGAGCCCAGCCCGCGGTTCGTCCGCACGCTGCTCGCCGAGACCGGTGTGCTGGTGGCGCCGGGAACCTCGTTCTTCGTCGACCCGGCCGATGGCGAGCGCTACGTCCGGATCGCCTTCAACCGTCCACTCCACACCCTCGACACCGCTGCCGAGCGGCTTCGCGCCCGCAGCCCGCAGAAGGGAGTCACACCGTGACAACCGCCATCAGCATCTCGACCGAAGCGCGGCACGACGGGTTGGTCCTCGGGATCTCCGCCGAGACCGCGGGGAACAGGCTGGTCGACCTCGGCAAGGAGCAGGGGGAGTTCATCCGGGAGCGGATCACCGAGCACGGCGCGGTGGTGCTCAGCGGCTTCGACTGGCAGGAATGGCCGGAGCTGGACACCTTCGTGAACGCCGTGGTCGGCCGGCCGCTCGACTACACCGAGCGCTCCTCGCCGCGGACCGAGCTGCACCCCGGGGTGTTCACGGCCACCGACCACCCGGCGACCGAGGAGATCTTCCTCCACACCGAGCAGTCGTACAACCTGAACGTCCCGCGCTACCTGTTCTTCTTCTGCCGCCAGGAGTCGCCGGACGGCGGTGCCAGCCTGCTGGCCGACTGCCGCGCCCTGTACGGCGCGCTGCCCCAGGAGACCGCCGAGCGCTTCGAGCGCGAGGGGTACCTGCTCGTCCGCAACTTCCGCCCCGGCCTCGGCCTCTCCTGGCAGGAGGCGTTCGGCACCAGCGACCCGGACGAGGTCCAGGCCTACTGTGACGCCAACAACATCGAGCTGGAGTGGCTGGAGCGCAATCACCTGCGGACCCGCCAGCTGCGCTGGGCCGTCGCGACCCACCCGGAGACCGGCGTCCGCTCCTGGTTCAACCACATGACCTTCTTCCACGCCCGCACCCTGCGCGAGGACGTCGCCGACTTCCTGCTGGAGGAGTACGGCCCGTGGGGGATGCCCACCAACACCTTCTACGCGGACGGCAGCGAGATCCCGGACGAGGTGGTCCGGCAGCTCCAGGCCGCCTACCGGGCGCAGCAGATCGACGTCAACGTGCACACGGGTGAGGTCCTGATCGTGGACAACATCAGCGTGGCGCACGGGCGGGCCCCCTTCGTCCCGCCGCGGGACCTGTTCGTCAGCATGGCCGGGGCGCACGCGTGGTCCGAGCTTCGCCCGGTGGAGCGGGTGTCGGCGCCGGCGGTGGCGTTGCCGACCGCGCCGCAGTGACCTCGGGCAGCACGACGGCCGACGCCGCCGTGGCCGCCGAGCCGGGCCCGCCGCCGCTGTCCCGCAACCGCGAGTACAACGTGTTGTGGACCGCGAACGTGGTCTCCCAACTGGGGGCGCAGGGCACGCTGATCGCGTACCCGCTGCTGGTGCTCGGGCTCGGCGGCACCGCCTTCGAGGCCTCGCTGGCCGAGTTCGCCATCGCCGGCTCGCGGGCGCTCGCCGCGCTGCCCGCGGGCGCGCTGGCCGACCGGGTCAGCCGCAAGGCGCTGATGCTGGTCTCGGAGTTCGGGCGGGCCGTGGCGCTGGGCCTGCTCGCGCTCCTGGTGGCGCTCGGCCACGCGCCGCTGGCGGTCATCCTGGTGGTGGCGGTCGTCGAAGGGGTGTGCACCTCCCTGTTCGGCACCGCCGACCAGGCGCTGCTGCCCAGCGTCGTGCCGTCCTCGCAACTCGCCGACGCCGTCACCCGCAACACCGCCCGCTACTACCTGGCGACCATCGTGGGCCCGGGAATCGGTGGATTCCTGTACGGCCTCCAGCGGTTGCTGCCCTTCCTCACCCAGGCGATCACCTCCGCGATCGCCTTCGTCACGCTGCTGTTCCTGCGGCCGCCGGCGGCGCCGCGACCGGGGGACGGCGGCGCGGCCGGGGCGGGCGGGGCCGAGGCGTCCGCGGCCGGCGACGGCCCGGCCGAGAGCACGCTGCAGTCGATGGCGTCGGGGCTGCGCTGGCTGCGCGGCAACCCGGCGGTGCGGGCCACCGTGCTGCTCGGCACCGCCTTCAACCTGGTGTTCAGCGGCCTGCTGATCACCGTGGTGGTGATGGCCCAGCAGGACGGCCGGCCCGGCGCCGAGATCGGTGCCATCGGCGCCCTGGTCGGCGGCGGGGGGGTGCTCGGCGCGCTGTCGGCCGGGCGGCTGCGCCGGTCGCTGACGCCGTACACCGCGCTGATGGTGCTGACCTGGGCCACCGCCGTGCTGGTGCCGCTGCTCGCGGTGGTGCCGACCGGCTGGCCCTCCGGGCTGGTGCTGGGGGCCGCCGCGTTCCTCGCGCCGACCGCCACCGCGTTGGTGGCGGGCCATCAGATGATGGTCACGCCGGACGCCATGCGCGGCCGGCTGGCCGGCCTGATCGGGGTCTCGATGGGCGCCGCCGCGGCGCTCGGCCCGCTGCTCTGCGGGCTGCTGCTGGAGACCGTGCACGCGGTGCCCACCGTTTTGAGCTGTGCGGCGGCGTTCCTGCTGATCGCACTGGGCGTGGCCGTCACCCCCGCGGTGCGCGCCTTCCCCGCCCTGCCCGACAACCGGGGGGACCAGCCCGGGAGTTGAGGCGGCGGGCACGAGGAAGGGGCGGCGCCGGACCGGCGCCGCCCCTTCCGGTGTGTCCGACCGCTCAGGCCCGCAGGTAGGTGAGCACGGCGAGCACCCGGCGGTGGCCGCTGTCCGGCGTCGGCATGTTCAGCTTGGCGAAGATGTTGCCGATGTGCTTGTTCACCGAACTCTCCGCGATGAACAGCATCTCGGCGATGGTGCCGTTGTTGCGCCCCTCCGCCATCAGCGCCAGGACCTCGCGCTCGCGCTGGGTCAGCGAGGACAGCGGGTCGTCGCCGGCCCGACGGACCATCAACTGCGAGATGACCTCCGGGTCCATCGCCGTGCCGCCGTCGGCGACCCGCTCCAGGGCGTGCAGGAACTCCTCGGCGCGCCCCACCCGGTCCTTCAGCAGGTAGCCGACCCCGGAGGCGCTCTGCGCGAGCAACTCCGTGGCGTACGCCCGCTCGACGTACTGCGAGAGCACCAGGACGGGCAGGTTGGGCAGCTGCTTGCGGGCCTCGACCACGGCCCGCAGGCCCTCGTCCCGGAACGTCGGCGGCAGCCGGACGTCCACCACGGCGACGTCCGGGCGGTGTTCGAGCAGCGCGGGCAGCAGGTCGTCGCCGTTGTCCACGGTCGCGCAGACCTCGTGCCCCTCGCTGTTCAGCAGCAGGACCAGCCCCTCGCGGAGCAGGGCGTTGTCTTCGGCGATCAGGATCCGCATGGAATCTCCACCTTCAGTACGGTCGGGCCCCCGGGCGGGCTGAACAGCTCGGTGGTCCCGTCGAAGGCGGCGACCCGCCGCCGGAGTCCGAGGATGCCGCTTCCGGAGCCCTCGGTGGCACCGCCCTTGCCGTCGTCCTCGACCCGGATCGAGATCGCGTCCGAGGCGATGCGCAGCCACACCAGCGCGCTGCGCGCGCCGCTGTGCTTGGTGATGTTGGTGAGCGCCTCGGAGATCACGAAGTAGGCCGCGGCCTCGGCCGCGGCGGGCGCGCGCGGCGCCGCGCCGGTCGACTCGTCGATGTCTATCCGGGTCGGGACCCCGCAGAGCGCGGTGAGCGCCCGGACGGCGTCGGTCAGGCCGCGGTCGGCGAGCACCGGCGGGTAGATGCCGCGCACCAGGTGGCGCAGCGACTCCAGGGCCTGCTCGGCGAGGTGCTGGGCCGCGTCCACCATCTCCGGTACCTGTTCGGGCCGTTGGCCGAGCGCCCGCTTGATCATGCCGAGCCGCAGCGAGACCGCCACGATGCCGGCCTGCGCCCCGTCGTGCAGGTCGCGTTCGATCCGGCGCAGTTCGGCGTCGTGCGCGTCCAGCGCCTCGGCACGGGTCACCGACAGTTCGCGGACGCGCTGCGCGAGCGCGACCCGGGGGCGGGCGGTCAGCAGCCACCGGGACATCTTGGCGTGCACGAGGGCGAGCCCCCGCATCGCGGCCATCGCCACCACGGCGTAGCCGACGCCGATGAACACCGCGAGGAAGGACTTCGGCCACGAGTCGACGTTCATCAGGATGATCGAGTTGCGCTCGCCGGACGCGAGTTTCCACCACACCGGTGCGGACAGCCAGTTGAAGGCGTTGCCGCAGATGCTCAGGGCGAAGATGCACAGGGCCGAGCCGACGACCCCGTGGGTGACCAGCCAGAGCAGGTCCTTGCGGACCGCGGGGTCGCGCAGGGAGGGCTTGCGGGGGCCGGTGCGGCCGGGCTCCAGGTCGCGGTAGGGGGTGCGGACCTCGGTCTCCAGCAGCCGCCCCACCCGCCGGCGGTGGACCTCCGCGTACCTGCGCAGCACTCGAAGGGTCCGGGGCAGCAGTAGGAAGCCCGTCCCGACCAGGCAGAGCGCGAAGACGACGGCGATCAGGTAGAACAGCAGCAGCCCGGCGAGTCCGGTCACGAGGCAGAGAAGGACGTAGCCCGCGGCCGGAGGGAATCGCACGACGGTCTGGCGGACCCACTGCTCGGGCTGTAACCGTCGTAACTCGGCCACACTGGGGGCGCGCACGGCTCCTAAAACCCTCCGAGTCGTCATCCCGATCACCCTACCACCGTCCCAAATGCAGCGGTGGGTGGCACTTTTCTGCACCATCGAGTCTCCAGTTCGCGCCCTGGTTCCGCACCCGCTCCAGCACCTACCTTCGTGAACGTCAAGTAGTGCGTGCGAGTGGTGGAGGCCGGAAGTGAGCAGAAAGGGACGCGGAGCGCGGACGGAGGAGATCCAGAGCGCGGCCGCGGAGGAGGAGTACGTGACTCCGCCGCGGCCGGACGGCAGTGCCGCTCTGGACGCTCACTGGGTCGTCCGCCTCGACGGGGTCCGGAAGACGTACGGCAAGGGCGCCGGGGCCGTGCACGCGCTGCGCGATCTGTCCCTGGCCTTCGCCCGGGGCACCTTCACCGCGGTGATGGGCCCCTCCGGAGCGGGCAAGAGCACCTTCCTGCACTGTGCCGCCGGGCTGGACCGCCCGGACGCCGGTTCGGTGGTGCTGGGCGGTACGGAGCTGGCGCAGCTCAGCGAGGTCGACCTGACCATCATGCGCCGGGAGCGGGTCGGCTTCATCTTCCAGGCGTACAACCTGATGGCGGCGTTGACCGTCGCGGACAACATCACCCTGCCGCTGATGCTCGCCGGCCGCCAGCCGGACAACCAGTGGCTGCAGCAGGTCGTGACGCAGGTGGGGCTGGCGGACCGGATGAGTCACCGGCCCTCCGAGCTGTCCGGCGGCCAGCAGCAGCGGGTGGCCATCGCCCGTGCGCTGGCGGCGCGGCCGGAGGTGGTCTTCGCGGACGAGCCGACCGGGGCGCTGGACACCCGCACCGCCAAGCAGGTGCTGACGCTGCTGCGCGAGGTCGTGGACACCCTCGGGCAGACGGTGATCATGGTGACCCACGACCCGATCGCGGCCTCCTACGCGCACCGCGTGGTGTTCCTCGCGGACGGGCGCTACGCGGAGGAGATGACGCACCCCACGCCGGACCGGGTGGCCGAGCGGATGACCCGGCTGGGGGAGTGGTGAGGCGTGTTCAGGCTCGTCGTACAGACCGTCAAGGAGCGTAAGGCCGGGTTCGTCGGGGCGTTCGTCGCCCTGTTCGGCGCGTCCGTGCTCGTCACGGCCTTTGGCATCATCCTGCAGTCCGGCATCGGCAACGGGGTGCCGGTCCAGCGCTACGCCAGCGCTGCGGTCGTGGTCGGCGGTCAGAAGCACTTCACGGTCCACGAGGCCAAGAAGAGCAAGTCCAAGGACCTCAAGGACGCCGTCGGCGTCCCCATCGACCTGGTCGACAAGGTCGCCCGCACCGAGGGCGTCGACAAGGCCGTCCCGGTGCTCACCTTCCCCGCGCAGGTCGTCTCGAAGGACGGCGAGAGCCTGGTCAAGGGCGCCGACGACCGGACCTCGAACGGCACCAACTGGGGCGCGGCCGCGCTCGGCCCGTACGACCGCAACGGCGACGAGCCCAAGCGCTCCGGCGAGGTGGTGCTGGAGAAGTCCGTCGCCGCCCACGCCAAGGTGAAGGTGGGCGACAGCGCCAAGATCGCCTCCACCCGGGACGCCAGCTCGTACAAGGTCGTCGGCATCGTGACCTACAAGGGCGGCGGCGGGGCGCTGCGCACCCCGCCGGTGTTCTTCTCCGACGACGAGGCGCGCACCCTGTTCGGCCGCACCGACCAGGTCAGCGCCATCGGGGTGCTGGCGCCCAAGGACACCAACGCCGGCAAGCTCGGCGACCGGATCGACAAGGTGCTCAAGGGCTCGCTGATCGACGTCTACACCGGTGACGGGCGCAGTAGCGTCGAGAACCCGGACGTCGCCTCGGCCCGGGGCAGCCTGAAGGAGCTGGCGGGCTCGCTCGGCGGCACCGTCGTGCTGATCACCATGATGGTGGTGGGCAGCACCCTGGCGCTCAGCGTGCACCAGCGGCGGCGCGAGCTGGCGCTGCTGCGCGCGGTCGGTGCCACGCCCAAGCAGATCCACAAGATGATCTCGGGCGAGGCCCTGGTGATCTCGCTGGTGGCCTCGATCCTGGGCTGTTTCCCCGGCATGCTGGCCGCCGGGATGCTGCGCGGGGCGCTGGGCGCCATCGGCATCCTGCCGGACGACTTCGAGTTCTCCTACGGCCCGATCCCGGCGATCGCGGCGGTCGGCATCGGCGTGATCGCCGCGCAGGTGGCGGCGTTCGCGGTGGCCCGCCGGGTGGTGTCGATCCGGCCGGTGGAGGCGCTCAGCGAGGCCCAGACCGAGCAGCCGGGCATCGGCGGGGCGCGGGTGGCGATCGGGATCCTGCTGTTCGTCCTCGGCTTCGGCGCGTCGCTGCTGCCGCTGTTCTTCGGCAGCATCTTCGCGGTGGCCGCGGCCGGCAGCGGCGGGCTGATCATGGTGATCGCGATCCTCATGCTGGCCCCGCCGGTGGTGGCGAGGGCGACCAGGCTGATGGCCGCGCCCTTCCAGCGGCGGTTCGGCACCCTCGGGTTCCTGGCCGTGGCCAACACCCGGGCCAACGCCCGGCGGCTGGCCGCCGGCATCGGCCCGCTGATCCTGGCGATCGGCTTCGCCTCGGTGCAGCTGTTCATCCCGACCACCACCTCGGGTGCGGCCGAGGCGCAGGCCCAGGCCGGCGTCCTCGCCGACTACACGGTGACCAGCGAGTCCGGCGGACTGCCGGTGACCGCGCCGAAGTTCATCCAGGGCCTGGACGGGATCGACGCCGCGGCCGGGACGGTGCGGGTCGACCTGTTCGCCTCGACGAAGATGCTCGGCTCGCCGGAGATCTTCGACTACAAGGCGCAGGGGCTGACCCCGGGCAACCTGAGCCGGGTCGTCGACCTGGGTGTCACCGCGGGCTCCCTGGACGACCTGTCCGCGGACACGGTGGCGATCAGCAGCGGGGCCTCGGCCACGCTCGGCGCCGGCGTCGGCGGCGCGATCAAGGTGCACATGCCCGACGGGCAGACGCTGGAGCCGAAGGTGATCGCCGTCTACCAGCGCGGCCTGGGCTTCGGTGACATCACGCTGTCCTACGACACCGTGCTCCAGCACAGCTCGCGCCGGATGTACGACTCCGTGCTGGTCCGGGCCAAGGACGGCGCGGACAAGAAGAAGGTGATCGCCGAGCTCACCGGGCTCAACGACCGCTACCCCGGGGTGCAGGTCCGGGACAAGGGCGGGCTGTCCGCCGCCCAGGAGAAGGCGGGCACGGCCAACCTGTTCGGCAGCGCGCTGCCGCTGATCCTGGTCTTCGGGTACATCGCGGTGGCCGT
Organism: Kitasatospora sp. NPDC087314; assembly: GCF_044744365.1. Taxonomy (NCBI): domain Bacteria; kingdom Bacillati; phylum Actinomycetota; class Actinomycetes; order Kitasatosporales; family Streptomycetaceae; genus Kitasatospora; species Kitasatospora sp. NPDC087314. The sequence goes on along the minus strand of NZ_JBIUYE010000002.1, from coordinate 642,856 downwards.
CGCCAACACCCTGGTGATGACCACCCTGTCCAGAGCACGGGAGTTCGCGCTGCTCCGGCTGGTGGGCGCGACCCCCGAGCAGGTCATGCGGATGATGCGCACCGAGACGCTCATGCTGATCCTGATCGCGGTGGTGGTCGGCAGTCTGGTGCCGATCGTGCCGCTGATGACGGTGAGCATGGGCCTGACCGGGTCCCTGGTTCCGCACATTCCGCCGCTGCTGTACCTGGCGATCGTGGCGGCGACCTCGGCCCTGGCGGCGGCGGCCGTTCTGGTGCCGACCAAGCTCGCCCTGCGCGCCCGCCCGGTGGAGGCCATCGGGCTGCGCGAGTAGTCCTGCCCGACCCTTTGGAACACCGACCCGCCGATGGGGTCCGCGACCGCGGACCCCATCGGCGTTTTCGGGTTTCCGGGCAGGTCGAGCGGCATGTCGCAGTGCGGCAACCAGGGTCATTCGGCTGCCGCTTAACGACCCTGACCGCCCCCGCCGCCCGGTGTTAGCCTGCATTCACCAGAGCAAATTCCCCTTTTGCGTAATCCCCGTACCGACGAGCCGTGGACGGAACGCGGCCGAACGGGGCTGTCGTGCTGCGCCTTTTTCGGATTCCGGTGAATGCGGTGGGTGGGTTTTAGTGAATTCACAGTCATGGCGTGAAAAGGCCGGACGGCTCGCGCGTGAACACGGTGTGCCGTCCCTGCGGTGCGCCTTCTACGACGCCGGCGAACTCCACGTCGCCGAGGTGGGGGCGGAGCCCGGGCCGGCGCCCGCCGCGCCGTTCGCCTCGCTCACCAAGCTCTTCACCGCGACGCTGGCCATGCAGCTGGCCTTCGACGGCGACCTCGACCTGGACCGACCGGTCGGCGAGTACCTGACCGAACCGCCCTTCTCCGGGCTCGAACTGACGACCCGCCACCTGCTCAGCCACTCCTCCGGGATGATCTGCGACGGCCCCGGCGACGGCGGGCTGCGGGCCGCCGTCGCGGCCGGCCCGCTGTTCGCCCCCGGCACCGCGTTCTCGTACTCCAACGCCGGGTTCGCGCTGGCCGGGAAGGTCATCGAGGCCGCCGCCGGGGCGAGTTGGCGCACCGCCGTGGCGGACTTCCTGCTCCGGCCGCTGGACGTCGAGCCGGCCTTCCTGGCGGCCGACGCGATCCCGCGCGACCTCGCCCCCGCCACCGCGATCGCCGGCACGGTCACCGACCTGGTCGCGTTCGCCCGGCTCCACCTGGCCGACCGCGACGCCGCGCACGCCCTCCTGCTCGACCAGGAGGCCGTCCGGGAGATGGCCGAACCACCCTTCGACACCCTGCCGTTCGGCCTGGCCGACGGCTGGGGCCACGGCTGGGCCCGGTACGGCAACGGCGCCGACCGCTGGCTCGGCCTCGACGGCGTGGGCGCGGGCGCCACCTGCCACCTGCGGATCCAGCCGGAGCGCGGCACCGTCATCGCCCTGCAGGCCGACTCCCTGGCCGGCCTCGCCGCCTGGCAGGACCTGCTGGCACAGCTCCGGGCCGAGGGCGTGGACGTCGCCGGGTACGCCCCGGGCCCCGCCGCCGGCGCCGAGCAGGACCTGCCCGACTGCGCCGGACGATGGGCCAACGGCGAGACGGTGTACCGGATCCACTCCGGCGCCGACGTCCCCGGCGCCACCGTCCTGGTCGACGACGACGGGACGGAGTACGACCTGACCGGCCGAGGCGGGCGATTCTTCGCCGCCCGGCACCCGCGGCTGCCCGAGGTGGAGCACCTCGGCCGCTTCCTGCTCGACCCGGAGACCGGGCGCGCGGACCACATGCAGTTCGGCGGACGCGTCCTGCGACGCGTCGCCTGAACAGGCTGGAGAGCGAAAGTGACGATGACCAACGACAGTGTCCTGTCGCCGGCGCAGCAGCGCCTGTGGTTCCTGAACCGCTTCCAGGAGGGCGCCGCCGGCCACACCCACACGGTGGCGCTGCGGCTGGCCGGAGACCTGGATCCGGAGCAGCTGCGCGCCGCACTGGGCACCCTGGTCCGGCGGCATCCGCTGCTGGGCACCGTGCACCGCGAGGTCGAGGGCCGCTGCCGCCCCGAACCCGCCCCCGACGGCGAGGCGTTCGCCGGGCTGCGGCCCGAGCCGGTCGCCGCCGACCGGCTCGACCAGGAGCTGGCCCGGGCCGGGGGCGAGGGCCTGGACCTCACCCGGGAGCCCCCGCTGCGGGCCCGGCTGCTGGCCACCGGGCCGGACGGCCACGTGCTGGTCCTGACGGTGCACGAGATCGCGGCCGACGAGCCGTCCCTCGGCCTGATCGTCGACGACCTGGCCCGGGCGTACGCGGCGGCCACCGCCGCACCGGAGCCCGCCCCGCAGTACGCCGCGGCGGCCGCCGCCGACCTGGAGCTGAACGGCACCCCCGAGCGGCCCGGCGAGCGAGCCACGGCCGAACTCGCCCACTGGCGCGCCGCCTTGGACGGCGCGCCGGCGCAGCTCGACCTGCCCGTCGACCGGCCGCGGCCGGCCGTCACCCGGTACGCCGCCGACGAGTACCGCACCGAGCTGGACGGCCCGCTGTCCACCTCCCTCGCCGAGCTGGCCGCCGACTGCGGCGCCACCGTCGAGGCGGTGCTGCACGCCGCGGTCGTGGCGCTGCTCGGCCGCTTCGGCGCCGGCGCCGACATCCCGCTGATCGGCAGCCTGCCCGGCCGCGACGACGCGCAGCGCGCCGCCGTGGTCGGCCCGCTGGCCAACCCGGTGGTGCTGCGGGTCCTGCGCCGGCCCGGCGCCTCCTTCCGCGAGCTGGTCCGCGACTGCGCGGCGGTCGCCGACACGACCCGCCGCCACGGCGGCGTCCCGTTCGAGACCGTGGTCGGCGAGCTGCGGCCCGAACGCGCGCTCAACCGCCACCCGTTGGCCCAGGTGGCCTTCGACCTCGCCGAGGACCTGCCCGCCCGGCCGGACTTCGGCCCGCTCGACGCCCGCGTCGCCCGACTGCCCCGCCGGCACTCCCCGTTCGACCTGCAGCTGCGCTTCCGCACCGCGCCCGACGGCCCGGGGCTGCGGCTGACCGTGGGCTACAGCACCGAGCTGTTCGACCCGGCGACCGTCCGCCGGCTCGCCGACGCGCTGCCGCGCCTGCTGGCCGCCGCCGTCGCCGCGCCGGACGGCGACCCGGACGGCTACGAGGTGCTGGACCCGGCCGAGCGGCACGCCCTGCTGACCGAGTGGAACGCCACCGACCGGCCGGTGCCCGAGGCCGACGTCTCCGCGCTGTTCCGAGCCCGGGCCGCCGCCCAGCCCGCACGCACCGCCCTGGTCGCCGGCGACACCGTGCTCAGCTACGCCGAACTGGACGACCGGGCCGAGCGGTTGGCCGGCGAGCTGCGCCGCCACGGCGCCGCCCCGGGCCGGCTCGTCGCACTGGCGCTGCCGCGCTCCGCCGACCTCGTCGTCGCCCTGCTCGCGGTGGCCCGCACCGGCGCCGCCTACGTGCCGCTCGACCCCGACTACCCGGCCGACCGGATCGGCTACATCCTCGACCACGCCGCCCCCTCGGCGCTCGTCACCGACACCGCGACGGCCGGGCGGCTGCCCGCCACCGCGGCCCACCGGGTGCTGGTCGACGACGCGGAGGTACGGGCCCGGCTCGCCGCCGGCGCCGCCCCGCAGGAGGGCCCGGCCGCGACGCCGGCCGACCCGGCCTACGTCATCTACACCTCCGGCTCCACCGGCCGCCCCAAGGGCGTGGTCATCAGCCGCCACGCGCTGACCAACTTCCTGGTCTCGATGGCCGACCTGTTCCCGCTGGCCGCCGAGGACGTCTGGACCTCCGTCACCACGATCGCCTTCGACATCGCCGCCCTGGAGCTCTACCTGCCGCTGGTCGCCGGCGCCACCGTGGTCCTCGCCGACCGGGCGAGCGTCACCGACCCGGCCGAGCTGGGCGCCCTGCTCGGCCGCACCGGCACCACCGTCGTGCAGGCCACCCCCAGCCTCTGGCAGGCCCTGTGCGACGAGGTCCCGGAGGCGCTGCGCGGCCTGCGGATGCTGGTCGGCGGGGAGGCCCTGCCGGCCGCCCTCGCCGAGCGGATGCGCGCGCTCGGCAGGGAGGTCACCAACCTGTACGGGCCCACCGAGACCACCATCTGGTCCACCGCCGCTCGGCTCGACGACCGCCCCGGCGCGCCGACCATCGGCCGGCCGATCGGCAACACCCGGGTCCGCGTCCTCGACGAGGCGCTGCGCCTGGTGCCGGTCGGCGTCGCCGGCGAGCTGTACATCGCCGGGGACGGCGTCGGCACCGGCTACCTGCACCGCGAGGACCTCACCCGGGACCGCTTCCTGCCCGACCCGTACGGCGCCGAGGGCGACCGGATGTACCGCACCGGCGACATCGTGCGCTGGGCCGCCGACGGCAACCTGGAGTACGTCGGCCGCGCCGACTTCCAGCTGAAGGTCCGCGGCTTCCGGATCGAGCCCGGCGAGATCGACGCCGTCCTGGAGCAGCACCCCGCGGTGGCCCGCGCCGTCACGGTGGCCCGCGAGTACGCCGCCGGCGACACCCGGCTGGTCGCCTACGTGGTGCCGGCCGGCGAGGGCGGCGCCGACCCGGCCGAGCTGCGCGCGCACGCCGCCGCGACGCTGCCCGGGTACATGGTCCCGGCCGTGGTGGTGCCGATCCCCGAGATCCCGCTGACCCCCAACGGCAAGACCGACCGGGCCGCGCTCCCGGACCCGGGCACCGCCGCGGCCGGCACCGGGCACGGGCCGCGCAGCGCTCGCGAGGAGCAGCTGTGCGACCTGTTCTGCGAGGTGCTCGGCGTCGCCTCGATCGGCGTCGAGGACAGCTTCTTCGACCTCGGCGGCCACTCCCTGCTCGCCACCCGGCTGATCGGGCGGATCCGCTCGGTGCTGGACGTCGAGGTGCCGATCCGCACCCTGTTCGAGTCGCCCACCGTCGCCGGGCTGGCCGGCCGGCTGGGCAGCGAACCCGCCCGCCGGGCCGGGCTGGTACCGGTCGGGCGCGAGCGGCCGCTGCCGCTCTCCTACGGCCAGCAGCGGCTCTGGTTCCTGTACGACTACGAGTCCCAGGGCACCGAGTACAACTCGCCGCTCGGACTGCGGCTGACCGGGCCGCTCGACCGCGACGCCCTCGGGCGCGCCGTCGACGCCCTGGTGGCCCGGCACGAGGCGCTGCGCACCACCTTCGCCACCGAGGACGGCCAGGGCGTGCAGGTCGTGCACGCCCCCGGCCACCGGGCGGTGCGCTTCACCGACCTCGCGGCCGAGGGGCGCGCCGAGGAGCTCGACGCGCTGCTGCGCACCGAGCTGAGCCGCTCCTTCGACCTGCGCGGCGGCCCGCTGCTGCGCCCGTGGCTGATCCGGCTGGGCGACGCCGAGCACCTGCTCGTCCTGGACATGCACCACATCGTCACCGACGGCTGGTCCAAGGAGGTGATGGCCCGGGAACTCGTCGCCCTACTCGATCAGGAGGCCACCGGCCGGACCGCCCCGCTGAGCCCGCTGCCGCTGCAGTACGCCGACTTCGCGGTGCACCAGCACGGCGAGCGCGGCGAGCGGGAGGCCGCCGACCTCGCCTACTGGAAGCGCCAACTCGACGGCGTGGTACCGCTGGAGCTGCCCACCGACCGGCCCCGGCCCGCCACCCGCGCGACCCGGGGCGCCGGCCACCCCTTCGAGCTCGGCCCCGAGCTGGTGGCCGCCCTCACCCGGCTCTGCCGCCGGGAGGGCATCACCCTGTTCACCGCGCTCACGGCGGGCGTCCAGCTGCTGCTCTCCCGCTACGCGCGCCAGCGCGACGTCGCGGTCGGCACCATCGTCTCCGGCCGCGAGCACAGCGAACTGGAGGACGTGCTCGGCTTCTTCGTGAACACGCTGGTGCTGCGCGCCCGGACCACCCCCGAGACGACCGTCGGTGCCTTCCTGGCCGACGTCCGGCAGGGCGTCCTGGACGCCTTCACCCACCAGCACCTGCCGTACGACCGGCTGATCGACGAGCTCAAGCCGGACCGCGACCCCAGCCGCACGCCGCTGATCCAGGCCGCGCTGATGCTGAAGCGGGCCCAGGACGTGCTCCCCGGCCCCGACGGCCTGCGGGTCGAGGAGACCGCGCTGCCGCGGATGCACGCGCTGTTCGACATCGGCTTCGAGTTCGAGGAGCGGGACGGCCGGCTCGGCGGCCTGGTCGAGTACAGCACGGCGCTCTTCGACCCGGAGACCGTCGCCCGGATCGCCGGCCACCTCACCGTGCTGCTGGAGGGCATGGCGGCCGACCCGGACCGGCTCGTCGACGAAATCCCGCTGATGACCGAGGAGGAGCGCCGGCTGGTCACCACCGGCTGGAACTCCACCGCGACCGAGGCCCGGTTCCACACGGAGACCATCCACGGGCTGGTGGCCGAACAGACCCGCCGCACCCCGGACGCGGTGGCCGTGCGGACCGAGGACCGCACCCTCACCTTCGCCGAACTCGAAGCGCTGACGGACGCGTTGGCCCACCGGCTGGTGGACCGCGGGGTCGGCCCGGGCACCGTCGTCGGCGTCCGCACCCGGCGCGCCGCCGAGATGACGATCGCCCAGCTCGCCGTGCTCAAGGCCGGTGGCGCCTACCTGCCGCTGGACCCCGAACTGCCCGACGACCGGACGGTCTACGTGATCGAGGACGCCGCGGTGCCGGTGCTCCTCACCCAGCGGGACCTGCCCGGCCCGCAGGTGCCGGCCGGCGTCGAGGTGCTGTACGTGGAGGACGCCGAGCCCGGCGCGCACGACGGACCGCCCGAGGTCGCCGTCGGCCCGTCGGACCTCGCGTACGTGATCTACACCTCGGGCTCCACCGGCAAGGCCAAGGGCGTCCTGATCGAGCACCGCGGCGTGGTCAACCTCTGCGACTGGTACCGGGACTTCTTCGACGCCCGGCCGGGCGACCGGGCCACCCAGATGGTGCCCCCCGGCTTCGACCCCACGGTGCTGGAGCAGTGGGGCGCCCTCGCCTGCGGCGTCGAGATCCGCTTCGTGCCCGACCACGTCCTGGAGGACCCGCACCTGCTCGCCGGCTGGATCGTCGAGCAGGGGATCACCCTCATCCTCATCCCGGCGCCGCGCCTGGAGGCCCTGCTCGACCAGCCCGCGCTCCACCGGGGCCGGGTGCGCCACATCCTCACCGGTGCCGACGTGGTGCGCCGCCGCCTGCCGCGCGGCACCGCCTTCTCGCTGTCCAACCTGTACGGCCCGACCGAGACCACCGTGCTCACCACCGGCACGGTGCTGGAGTCGGAGGAGGACGCCCCGGTCGGGCGGCTGCCCTCGATCGGCCGGCCCATCGCCAACACCACCGGCTACGTGCTCGACGAGCGCCGCGAGCCCGTCCCGGTGGGCGTCCCCGGCGAACTCTTCGTCGGCGGCGCCGGCGTGGCCCGCGGCTACCTGGGCCGGCCGGAGCTCACCGAGGAGCGGTTCGTCCCGGACCACCTCGCCGCCACCGCCGGTGCGCGGCTGTACCGCACCGGCGACCTCGTCCGCTGGCTGTCCGACGGCACGATCGAGTTCCTCGGCCGGATCGACAACCAGGTCAAGGTGCGCGGCTACCGGATCGAGCTGGGCGAGATCGAGACCGCGCTGCTCGACGACGAGACGGTCGAGCAGACCGCGGTGGTCGCCCGGACCCAGCCGTCCGGGCAGACCGTGCTGACCGGCTACGTGGTGCCCGCGGACGGCGTCGCCGACCCGGAGAAGATCCGGGCCCGGCTCGCCGAGCGGCTGCCCGGCTACATGGTCCCCCCGGTCGTGGTCGTCCTGGACGCGTTCCCGATGACCACGAGCGGCAAGATCGACCGGCGGGCCCTGCCCGAACCGGTGGAACAGCGGCCCGCCGCCGAGCCCACCGCCCCGCGTGACGAGACCGAGGAGGCCCTGGCCCGGATCTGGGCCGAGGTGTTGGGCGTGCCCGTCGTGGGAGCCGAGGACAACGTCTTCGACCACGGCGCCAACTCGGTCCTCACGCTGCAGGTCACCGCCCGGATCCGGGAGGTGTTCGGCGTCGGTGTCTCGGCGCGGCACGTGTTCGCCGCCCGCACCGTGGCGGCCCTGGCGGACCAGGTCCGCAAGCAAGTACTCGACGACGTGCGCCGGACACCGGCGGACCGGAAGACGACGCGCGGTGCCGCGCGGGGGAGCAACCGATGACAGACCAGCGACACAGTGACGGCACCACGGCCGAGGGGCAGGACGCCGCCGAGATCCTGCGGCAGCGGCTCGCGGCCGCCGGCGGAGGCGACCGCGACGCGATCCGCCCCGGCGGCGACGGGCCCGCCCCGCTCTCCTTCGGCCAGGAACGCCTCTGGTTCCTCCAGGAGTTCGAGACCGACGCGGTGGAGTACACCACCTCGTTCGGCATCCGGCTGCGCGGCGACCTGGACCTGGACGCGCTGCGCACCGCGCTGACCGCCCTGGTCGAGCGGCACGAGCCGCTGCGCACCGTCTTCGCCACCGAGGACGGCGTGGCCCGCCAGGAGGTCCGGGCCGCCTACACCCCGGACACCGAGCCGGTGGACCTGACCGCGCTGGGCGCCGAGGAGCGCGAGGCCGAGTTCGCCGCGCTGCTGCGCCGCGAGCTGGCCACCCCCTTCGACCTGGCGAGCGGCCCGCTGCTGCGCTCCACGGTGGTCCGGCACGCTCCGGACGACCACGCGCTCTTCCTCAACCTGCACCACATCGCCGCCGACGGCTGGTCCAAGGGCCTGCTGACCAACGAGCTGGGCGAGCTCTACCGGGCCGCCGTCGAGGGCCGCCCGCACACCCTCGCCCCGCTGCCGGTCAGCTACCGGGACTACTCCCGCTGGCAGCGCGAGCGCTGCACCGACGACCTCATCGCCGGACAACTGGACTACTGGCGCGATGAGTTGGCGGACATCCAGCCGCTGGAGCTGCCGACCGACCGGCCCCGCCCGGCGGTGCGCACCACCGTCGGCGCCCTGCACGCCTTCCGGGTCGACGCCAAGGTCGCCACGGGCCTCGACGCGCTGGGCGCCGAACGCGGCACCACGCTGTTCGCCGTGCTCGCCGCCGCCACCCAGGTGCTGCTGGCCCGGCACACCGGCCAGCGCACCGTCGGCCTGGGCACGGTGTCGGTGGGCCGCGACCGCTCCGAACTGGAGCCGCTGGTCGGCTTCTTCGTCAACACCCTGGTCCTGCACGGCCGGATCGACCTGGACGAGCCCTTCGGCGAGCTGCTGGAGCGCACCACCGACCAGCTCTGGGACGCCCTGAGCAACCAGGACGTCCCCTTCCACCGCCTGGTGGACGAGATCCAGCCCGAGCGCGACCCGAGCCGCACCCCGCTGGTGCAGGCCGCCCTCGTGCTGCAGAACGCGCCCGGCGGCCTGCCCGACTTCGGCGGCCCGGCCGTCGAGGAGTTCCGCGCGCCGTCGGTGTCCTCCATCTTCGACCTGACGCTGGAGTTCACCCCGACCGAGGACGGCTCGCTGGGCGGGACGGTGGAGTACAACACCGACCTGTTCGACGCCGCCACCGTCGAGGCGCTCTGCGCCCGGCTGCTGCTCCTGCTGGAGGGCGTCGCGGCCGACGCCGACCGCCCGGTCGGCGACCTGCCGCTGCTCACCGCCGCCGAACTCGGCACCGTCACCCGCGACTGGGCCGAGAACCGGGTGCCCTACCCGGCCGACCGGACCGTCCACTCGCTGGTCGCCGAGCAGGCCGCGGCCACCCCGGACGCCGTCGCCGTCACCGCCGCCGAAGGGGATCTGACGTACCGCCAGCTCGACGAGCGGGCCGACCGGCTGGCCCGCCTGCTGCTGGACCGCGGCGCCCGCCCCGGCCAGTACGTCGCGGTCTGCCTGCCCCGCGGCACGGACCTGGTGGTCGCCCTGCTGGCCGTGCTCAAGGCCGGCTGCACCTACGTGCCGCTGGACCCGGACTACCCGGCCGACCGGCTGGAGTTCATGCTCACCGACACCGCGGCCGCGCTCTGCGTCACCGACCGGGACCTGCTCGAACGGCTGCCCGACCCGGCCGTCCCGGCCCTGCTGCCCGCCGAGTGCGCGGCCGAGCTGGCCGCCCTCCCGGCCGGACCGCCGCAGACCGACGCGGGCCCGGAGAGCGCCGCCTACGTCATCTACACCTCCGGCTCCACCGGCAAGCCCAAGGGCGTCGTGGTCGAGCACCGCTCCATCGTCCGGCTGGTCTGCGGGGCCGACTACGCCCCGCTGCAGGCCGACGACGTGGTGGCGCAGGTCGCCGACGCCACCTTCGACGCGGCGACCTTCGAGTTCTGGGCGCCGCTGGTGGTCGGAGCCCGGATCGCCGTCATCACCAAGGACGTCCTGCTCGACCCGCCGGCCTTCGCCGCCGCGCTGCGCTCGACCGGGACCACCGCGATGTTCCTCACCACCGGCCTCTTCAACCAGGTCGTCGGCCTGGAGCCGACCGCCTTCGGCGGCCTGCGCCACCTGGTGGTCGGCGGCGAGGCGCTGAACCCGCGCCGGATCGCGGAGGTGCTGGCCGGCGGGCGGCCGCCGCAGCGGCTGGTCAACGGCTACGGGCCGACCGAGACCACCACCTTCGCCGTCTCCCACCTGATCCGCGAGACCGACGGCGTACGGGCCATCCCGATCGGGCGCCCGATCTCCAACACTGCGGTGTACGTCCTCGACGAGCGCCGCCGGCCCGTCCCGCCCGGCACCCCCGGCGAACTCTGGATCGCCGGCCCCGGCGTCGCACGCGGCTACCTGGGCCGGCCGGAGCTGACCGAGGAGCGCTTCCAGCCCTCGCCGTTCGCGGCCGGGAGCGGCGAGCGGATGTACCGCACCGGGGACGTGGTGCGCTGGGCCGACGGCCTGGTCGAGTACCTCGGCCGCGCCGACACCCAGGTCAAGGTGCGCGGCTACCGGATCGAGCCCGCCGAGGTCGAGGCCGTCCTGGAGGCCCACCCCGCGGTGGCCGAGGCCCTGGTGGTCGCCCTCGCCGACGGCGACCACAAGCGGCTGGTCGGCTACCTGCGCGCCGAGCCCGCCGCCGTGCTCGCGCCGCTCGACCTGCGCGCGTTCGCCGAGGAGCGGTTGCCCTCCTACAGCGTGCCGACCGCCTTCGTCACCCTCGACGCCTTCCCGCTCACGCCCAACGGCAAGGTCGACGTCCGGGCCCTGCCCGCGCCCGACACCACCCTGGAGCGGGAGGACTACCGGGCCCCCGAGGAGCCGGCCGAGCAGGCGCTCGCCGAGGTCTGGTCGGAGGTGCTCGGCATCGCCCGGGTCGGCGCCGACGACAACTTCTTCGAGCTCGGCGGCGACTCCATCCTGAGCATCCAGGTGGTCGCCAAGGCCCGCCGGGCCGGACTCGTCATCACCTCGAAGGACATCTTCTCCCGGCAGTCGCTGGCCGACCTCGCCCGCGCCGCCCGGCCGGTGGAGGAGGCGCCGGTCGTCCAGGCCGACGCCGACGACCACGAGCCGGCTCCGCTCGGCCCCGTCCAGGAGTGGTTCTTCGCCCACCACACCCGCGGCGCCCACCACTTCAACCAGTCCGTGCTGATCACCCTGGACGGCGCGGTCGACGAGCCGGCGCTGGCCCGCGCCCTCGCCGGCCTCGTGCGCCGGCACGACGCCCTGCGCACCCGCTTCACCACCGGCCCCGACGGCCGGCGGCTCCAGGTCGTCACCGCGCCGGACGCCGACGCCCCGCCGGCCGAGGCCCGGATCGAGCGGGTCAGCCTCGACCAGGCCGCCCCCGAGGAGCGCGCCGCCGCCATGCGCACCCTCGCCGAGGCCGCCCAGGCCTCGCTGGACCCGGCCGAGGGGCCGCTGGTGCGCACCCTGCTGTTCGACCACGGCACCGAACCCGCGCGCCTGCTGATCACCGTGCACCACCTGGCCGTGGACGGCGTCTCCTGGCGGATCCTGCTGGAGGACCTGGAGAGCGCCTACCGGCAGGCCGTCCGCGGCGAGGACGTCGACCTGGGCCCGGCCGGCACGTCGTACCGCGGCTGGGCGCGCCGCCTCGCCGCCTTCACCCGGGACGGCGGCCTGGACGCCGAACTGGACCACTGGGCCCGCCCCGTACCGGCCGGCGCCGCCGACCTGCCCACCGACCGGGAGGGCCGCAACACCGTCGGCGACACCCGCGCGGTCTCCGCCGGCCTCGACGCCGAGCGCACCCGGCAGCTGCTGCAGGACGTGCCCGCCGTGTACCGCACCCAGGTCAACGACGTCCTGCTGACCGCACTCGGCCGCGCGCTCGCCCGCTTCACCGGCCGGGCCCGCACCCTGATCACCCTGGAGGGCCACGGCCGCGAGGAGATCCTGGACGGCATCGACATCTCCCGGACGGTCGGCTGGTTCACCTCGATCTTCCCGGTGCTGCTGGAGTCCCCGGCCGACCGCCCGCTGGGCCGGCTCATCCGGGACACCAAGGAACTGCTGCGCGCCGTGCCCGGCCGCGGCGCCGGCTACGGCCCGCTGCGCTACCTGCGCGGCGACGACCCGAAGGCCCGCGCCCTGGCCGGGGCGCCGCAGCCGCTGGTGAGCTTCAACTACCTCGGCCAGTGGAGCGACGCCGCGGCCGGCAGCGAGCTGTTCCGCGCCGTCGAGCCGGACTACGGCCTGGACCACCACCCGGACGAGGAGCGGCCGCACCTGCTGGACATCGTCGGCGAGGTCCGGCACGGCGTGCTGACCTTCGACTTCCACTACGCGCCGCAGCGCCACGACCAGGCCACCGTGCAGCGTCTCGCCGACGACTTCGCGGCGGCCCTGACCGAGCTCGTCGAGCACTGCCTGGCGCCCGGCGCCGGCGGCGCCACCCCCGGGGACTTCCCGCTGCTCACCCTCGACCAGGCGACGGTCGACCGGCTGGTGCCGGCCGGCTCCACGGTCGAGGACATCCACCCGCTGACCCCGATGCAGAGCGGGATGCTCTTCCACACCCTCAACCAGGACGGCGTCGGCGCCTACTCCGACCACGTCGCCTTCCGGCTGGAGGGCGTGCGGGACGTCGACGCGCTGGCCGCCGCCTGGCAGCAGGTGGTCGACCGCACCCCCGCGCTGCGCACCCGGCTGGTCTGGGACGGCGTCCCCGAGCCCGTCCAGGTGGTCGAGCGCACCGCGAAGCTGACGGTGCGCCACCTCGACTGGACCGGCCTGCCCGCCGCCGAGCTCGACCGCCGGCTGAAGGCGCTGATCGACGAGGAGCGCGCCACCGGGATCGAGCTGTCCCGGGCGCCGCTGATGCGGCTCGCCCTGGCCCGCGAGGACGAGCGGACCGTCCGCGTCGTGTGGACCTTCCACCACGCGGTGCTGGACGGCTGGAGCACCTCGCACCTGTTCGCCGACCTCTTCGCCGTCTACCAGGCGCTCACCGACGGCCGGGGCAAGGCCCCGGTCCTGCCCGAGCGCCGGCCGTTCCGCGACTACGTCGCCTGGCTGGCCCGGCAGGACAAGGACGCGGCGGCCACCCACTGGAGCGCCCTGCTGGGCGACCTGGACGCGCCGACCCCGCTGCCGTTCGGCCGCTCGGTGCCCCAGGGCCACGAGTCCCAGTCCGCCGGCCAGGTCCGGGTGGGCCTGTCCGGCGCCGAGACCGACGCGCTGGTCGCGATGGTCCGCCGCCACCGGCTCACCCTCAACACCGCCGTCCAGGGTGCCTGGGCGATCCTGCTGGCCCGCCACTCGGGGCAGCGCGACGTCTGCTTCGGCACCACCGTGGCCGGCCGCCCGACCGACCTGCCGGGTGCCGACACCATGGTCGGCAACCTGCTCAACACCCTGCCGCTGCGCACCGAGGTCGACCAGGACGTGCCGCTGGTGGAGTGGCTGGCGGCGCTGCAGGCCGACCAGGCCGAGTCCCGGCGGTTCGAGCACTCCTCGATCGCCGAGATCCAGCGCAGCAGCAAGGTCCCGCGCGGCAGCGCCCTGTTCCAGACCCTGGTGGTGTTCGAGAACTACCCCGGCAACGGGGCGGCCGCCGAACGCCACGGACTGCGGCTGAGCGACGTCCGCGCCGTGGACACCACCAGCTTCACCCTCGACCTCACCGCCTACGACGACGACGGCTCGCTGACCCTGCTGCTCTCCTACGACCCGGCGCTCTACGACCGGGCCCAGGCCGAGGTGCTGGCCGACCAGCTCGCCGTCCTGCTCGGCAGCATGCCGAGCGCCCCCGGCCAGCGGGTCGGCGACGTCCCGATGCTGTCGCTGCGCGCCCGCGACCGGGTCCTGTACGAGTGGAACGACACCGGTACCCCGGGGGCGGACGCCTGCCTGCACGAGCTGATCGCCGAGCAGGCGCAGCAGACCCCGGACGCCGAGGCGGTGGTCTTCGAGGACACCGTGCTGACCTACGCGGAGCTGGACGCCCGGGCGAACCGGCTGGCCCAGCACCTGGTCGGGCAGGGCATCGGCCCGGAGACGGTGGTCGCCATCTGCCTGGAGCGCGGCCCCGACACCGTGGTCGCCGCCCTCGGCGTCCTCAAGGCCGGCGCCGCCTACCTGCCGCTGGACCCCTCCCACCCCGCCGAGCGGCTGCGCCTGGTGCTGGACGACAGCGCCGCCGCGATGCTCGTCACCCAGCGCGAGCTCGCCGAGCGGCTCCCGCTGTGCGACGCGACCGTGCTCTGCCTGGACGCCGACCGCGCGGAGATCGACAGTTGGCCCGCCGAGGCGCCCAGCACCGAGGTGACCCCGGACAACCTCGCCTACGTCATCTACACCTCCGGCTCCACCGGCAAGCCCAAGGGCGTCACGGTCGAGCACCGCAGCGTCGCCCGGGCCGCCGCGGCCTGGCGGGAGGCGTACCGGCTCGACCAGGGCCCGGTGCGCCAACTCAACCTCGCCAGCATGGCCTTCGACGTCTTCGTCTCCGACCTGACGCACGCGCTGACCGCCGGCGGCACGCTGGTGCTCTGCCCGAAGGACGCCACCACCGACCCGGTCCGCCTGCTCGACCTGATGGAGCGCCGGGGCGTCACCCACGTCGAGACGGTGCCCTCGCTGGCGAACGCGCTGGCCGACGAGGCCGCCCGCACCGGCCGGACCTTCCCGCCGCTGCGCTACCTGGCCGTCGGCTCGGACAACTGGCGCACCGACGACTGCCGGCGGCTGCTGAAGAGCGTCGCCCCCGGCACCGTCGTGCTCAACTCCTACGGCGTCACCGAGGCGACCGTCGAGTCCTCGTACTTCACCGTCACCCCGCAGAGCCTGCCGGACGTCGCGAGCGTGCCGATCGGCCGGCCCATCCCGGGCACCCGGATGTACGTCCTGGACGCGGACCTGGAACCGCTGCCGGTCGGCGTCGTCGGCGAGCTCTACCTCGGCGGCACCGGCGTCACCCGGGGCTACCTCAACCGCCCCGACCTCACCGAGGAGCGCTTCTCCGCCGACCCGTTCACGCCCTACCCCGACGGCCGGCTCTACCGCACCGGCGACCAGGCGCGCTACCTGCCCACCGGCGACATCGAGTTCCTCGGCCGCGGCGACGACCAGGTCAAGATCCGGGGCTTCCGGGTGGAACTCGCCGAGATCGAGGCCGTCCTGCGCCGCCACCCCGACGTCCTCGACGCCGTCGCGGCGCTGCGCACCGAACCCGGCGCCGTCCTGACCGGGTACGTCGTGTCCCGGCCCGGCACCGCGCCGGAGAGCGCCGAACTGCGGCGCTACCTGGAGGGCTCGCTGCCCCGCCACATGGTGCCGCAGGCCTTCGTCCGGCTCGACCGGCTGCCGCTGAACGCCAACGGCAAGGTCGACCGGCGGGCCCTGCCCGCGGCGGCCGCCACCGACCGTCCGGTCGTCACCAGGACCGCCCCCAGGACGCCCGCCGAGCAGGCACTCGCCGGGCTCTGGGCGGAGGTCTTCCGGGTGCCGGAGGTCGGCGTCGACGACAACTTCTTCGACCTGGGCGGTGACTCGATCCTGAGCATCCAGGTCGTCTCCCGGGCGCGGCAGTTGGGCCTGCGCCTCAGTTCGCAGGACATCTTCAGCCACCAGACCATCGCCGGGATCGCCGCGGCGATCACCACCCACGAACCCGAGGAGCCGGCCGGCGTGAACACCGAACCCGTCACCGGAAGGGCGCCGCTGACCCCGATCCAGCGGGCCTTCTTCCAGCACCACACCAAGGCCCCCCAGCACAGCACCATGTCCGTGCTGGCCGAACTGCGGGAGCTCCCGGACGAGGCGCACCTGCGCACCGCGCTCGACGCGCTCCTCACCCACCACGACGCCCTGCGCACCCGCTTCCGCACCGTCTACGGCCGCTGGCAGCAGGAGATCGCCGCCCCCGGCGACGGCTGGCCGCTGGAGCGGCTGGACCTCACCCTGGAGGCCGACCCGGAGGGCGCGCTGCTGGCCGCCGCCACCGCCGCCCAGTCCGGCTTCGACCTGGCCGAGGGCCCGCTGGTCCGGGCCGTGCTGGCCGACCTGGGCGGCACCGCGGGCGCCCGGCTCTTCCTCACCGCCCACCACCTGGTGGTCGACGCGGTGTCCTGGCAGATCCTGCTGGGCGACCTGGAGACGGCCTACCGGCAGGCGGCCGAGGGCCGGCCGGTCGACCTGGGCCCGCGCAGCACCTCCTTCCTCGACTGGTCCCGGCGCCTGTCCGAGCACACCGCGGTCGGCGGCTTCGACGAGGAGCTCGACCACTGGTTCGCGGCCGGCCGCGCGGGCGGCGAGCCGCTGCCCGCCGACCTCACCGGCACCCCGACCGTCGCCACCGCCGCCGCCGTCCGGGTCGGCCTGGACGCGGAGAGCACCGACGCGCTGCTGCGCGAGGTCCCCGCGGTCTACCGCACCCAGGTCAACGACGTCCTGCTGACCGCGCTCGCCCGGGTGCTCGCCGACTGGACCGGCGGCTCCACCGTCCTGGTGGACCTGGAGGGCCACGGCCGCGAGGAGATCTTCGACGACGTCGACCTGAGCCGCACCACCGCCTGGTTCACCACCTCCTTCCCGGTCGCCCTGGAGACCGCCGACGACGCCGACTGGGGCGCCCGGCTGCGCTCGGTCAAGGAGCAGCTGCGGGCCGTCCCGCAGCGCGGCATCGGCTACGGCGCGCTGCGCCACCTCAGCCCGGCCGGGGCGCCCGGCGAGCTGCTGGCCGAACAGCCCCGCGCCCAGGTCGGCTTCAACTACCTCGGCCGGGTGGTCGACGGCCACGACGGCGGCCTGCTGCACGACGTGCGGCTCGGCTACGGCACCGAGCAGTCGCCCGAGGAGCTGCTGGAGTACCCGCTCGACATCGTCGCCTACGTGCGCGACGGCAAGCTCGGCTTCGAGCTGTTCCACTCCACCGCGACCCACACCACCGAGACCGTCCAGCGGGTCGGCGAGCAGCTGGTCGAGGCGCTGCGCGGCATCGTCGCGCACTGCCGCGAGGCCGGCGCCGCCGCCTCCGGAGCCACCCCCTCGGACTTCCCGCTCGCCCGGGTCGACCAGCCGCTGCTCGACGAGCTGACCGGACAGGGCCGGATCGCCGACCTCTACCCGGCCACGCCGATGCAGCACGGCCTGCTGTTCCACAGCCTCACCGAGGAGGGCGAGGGCGTCTACCTCGGCCAGCTGTCCTTCCTGCTGGAGGGCGGCGTGGACGCGGACGCCTTCGCCGAGGCCTGGCAGCGGCTCGCCGACCGGACCCCGATGCTGCGCACCGGCTTCGCCCGGGTGGACACCGACCAGCCGCTCCAGGTCGTCCGCGAGCACGTCACGGTGCCGGTCGAGCGGCTGGACTGGCGCGCCCTGCCGGAGTCCGAGCGCGAGCAGCGGCTCGCCGCCTTCCTCGCCGAGGACCGCACCCGCGGCATCGACCTGGCCGTGGCGCCGCTGATGCGCCTGGCCCTGATCGACGAGCCGGACGACGCCCTGCGGGTCGTCTGGACCTCGCACCACCTGCTGCTGGACGGCTGGAGCAGCGCCGAGCTGGTCTCCGAGGTGGTCGACGACTACCTGCGGCTGACCGGTCACGACCGGCCGGGCCCGGCCGCCCGCCGCCCGTTCCGCGACTACGTCGCCTGGCTCGGCGAGCAGGACCTGGGCGAGGCCGAGCGCTACTGGCGGGAGCTGCTGGACGGCTTCACCGCCCCGACCGCCCTGCCCGCCGACCGGGCCGGCGAGGAGGCGGCCCGCCAGGGCAGCGAGGCGACCAGCGTCTTCCAGCTGGAGCCGGAGGTCACCGCACGCCTCGCCGAGGTCGCCCGGCGCCACCGGCTCACCACCAACACCCTCGCCCAGGGCGCCTGGGCGCTGATGCTCTCGCGCTACTCGGGGGAGCGGGGGGTCTGCTTCGGCTCGGCCGTCTCCGGCCGCCCCGCGGACCTGCCCGACGTCGAGTCGATGATCGGCCTGTTCATCAACAACCTGCCGGTGCGGGTCGAGGTCCGGCCCGAGCAGCCCGTCCTCGACTGGCTGGGCGACCTCCAGCGCGGCCAGGTCCAGGCCCGCAGCTACGAGTACGTCTCGCTGGCCCAGATCCGCGGCTGGACCGGACTGCCCGCCGGGGTCGACCTGTTCGACAGCTACGTGGTCGTCGAGAACTACCCCTTCGACGGCGAGATGGGTTCCGACCAGGGCATCCGGATCCGCGACGTGCGCTCCCAGGAGCCCACCAGCTACGCCATGGTGCTCGCGGTCTTCGCCGGCGAGCAGCTGTCCTTCCGGCTCGCCTACGACCCCGGGCTCTTCGACGCCGACACCGCCGACCGGGTGACCGGCGACCTGCGGGCCCTGCTGGAGGAGATCGCGGACGAGCCCGAGCGCACCCTCGCCGAGCTGCGCGCGCTGGCCCCCGCCCACCGGGAGCGGCTGCTCACCGGGCACAACGAGACCACCACCGCGCTCAGCACCGACGCCCTGGTGCCCGAGCAGTTCGCCCGCCAGGCCGCGGCCACCCCGCAGGCCGTCGCCCTGGTCCACGACGGCGAGCGGATCACCTTCGCCGAGCTGGACGAGCGGGCCAACCGGCTCGCCCACCACCTCGCCGACCGGGGCGTCGGCCCCGAGGTGCCGGTCGCCGTCTGCCTGCGGCGCGGCCCCGGCCTGATCACCGGGCTGCTCGCGGTGCTCAAGGCGGGCGGCGTGTACACCCCGCTGGACCCGGCCGCCCCGGTCGAGCGCCTGCGGCTGCTGGTCGACGACGTCAAGCCCCGGGTGGTGATCACCGACGAGGCCGCGAGCGCCGCGCTGCCGCTGCCCGCGGACGTCGCGGTGGTCGTCCCGGAGCGCGAGCGCGAGGAGATCGCGGCCCGCCCCGGCACCGCGCCCGAGGTGGACCTCGCCCCGGAGCACGCCGCCTACGTCATCCACACCTCCGGCTCCACCGGCCGGCCCAAGGGCGTGCTGATCCAGCACGGCAGCCTGGCCAACCTGCTGGACAGCCACCTGCGCACGGTCTTCAACCCGCTGCGCGAGGCCTGCGGCGACCGGCAGGTCCGGGTGGCGCACCTGGCGCCCGCCTCCTTCGACGCCTCCTGGAACCCGGTGCTGTGGATGGTCGCCGGCCACGAGCTGCACCTGGTCGACGACGAGGTCCGGCGCGACGCGCACGCCCTGGTCGCCTACCGCGCCGAGCAGCGGATCGACTTCCTGCAGACCACCCCGTCCTGGTTCCGCCAGCTCGACGACGCCGGACTGCTCGCCCCGGGCGCGCACCCGCTGCGCGGGGCGGCGCTCGGCGGCGAGGCGATCGGCCAGGCCCAGTGGGACCGGCTGCGCGCCCAGTCCGACCTGATCGCCTACAACTTCTACGGGCCCACCGAGGCCACCGTGGACGCGCTGGTCTGCCGGCTCGCCGACAGCCCCCGGCCCGTCCTCGGCCTGCCCGTCCAGAACGTCCGGGCCTACGTCCTGGACCCGGACCGCAACCTCGCCCCGGTCGGCGCGCCCGGCGAGCTGTACCTGGGCGGCGACGGCCTCGCCCGCGGTTACCTGGGCCGCCCCGAGCTGACCGAACAGGCCTTCCTGGTCGCGCCGTTCGACCCGAAGGAGCGGCTGTACCGCACCGGCGACCGGGTCCGCCGGCTGTCCGACGGCCGGCTGGAGTTCCTCGGCCGACTCGACGACCAGGTCAAGCTGCGCGGCTACCGGATCGAGCCGGGCGAGATCACCGCGGCCCTGGACGACCACCCGGGCGTCGCCGAGTCCGTCGTCCTGGTCCGCGGCGAGGCCGAGCACGCCCGCCTGGTCGCGTACCTGCGCCCGGCCGCGGGCGGCGCCCCCGGCGGCACCGAACTCGCGGGCTACCTCGCGGAGCGGCTCCCGGCCCACCTGGTGCCGGCGGCCTTCGTCGAGCTGGAGTCCTTCCCGCTCACCCGGCACGGCAAGATCGACCGGGCCGCGCTGCCCGACCCGGCCGAGACGGCCGTCGAGACCGCCGAGGCCTGGGTGGAGCCGCGCGACGAGACCGAGAAGCTGATCGCCCGGATCTGGTCCGAGACCCTGCACGTGGAGCGGGTCGGCGCGCACGACAGCTTCTTCGCGCTCGGCGGCCAGTCCCTGACCAGTGTTCAGGCGATCACCAGGATCAAGCAGACCTTCGGCGTCCGGATCGCCTTCCGCAGCCTCCTCGAGAACCCCACCGTGTCGGCGGTCGCCCGACTCGTCGAGGACGCGCTGCTGGAGGAGCTGGAGCGAGAGGCCGCGCGCCAGTCGGCGCCGGCGGGGGAGTAGAGGCAACCGACATGAGTGAAGTCCAGACGTCCACGTCCCGCCAGGACCGCATAGCGGCCCTGCCCGAGCACCTGCGGGCCCTGCTGCGGGACCGGCTGGCGGGCGCCGAGGCGCCCGCCCCGGCGGCCGCCGCGAGCACCGCGCTGCGCCCGGTCGACCGCGGCCGCCCGCTGCCGATGTCCTTCGCCCAGCAGCGGATGTGGTTCCTGTACGAGTTCGACCCGCAGGCGGTCGGCTACAACTCCTCCTTCGCGCTGCGGCTGCGCGGCGAGCTCGACCACGCGGCGCTGCACCGCGCGCTGGCCGCCGTCGTCGGCCGGCACGAGGCGCTGCGCACCACCTACGACCAGGTGGACGGCGTCCCGGTGCAGATCCCGCACCCGAGCGTGGACATCCCGCTGCCGGTCGTGGAGGCCGGCGGCGGGACGGCCGAGGACCGCGAGGACGAACTGCTGCGGCTGGTCCGCGAGGAGGCCGCCCGGCCCTTCGACCTGCGGACCGGCCCGGTGCTGCGGACCCTCCTCGTGCGGCTCTCCGAGCGCGAGCACGTGCTGGTCCTGAGCATCCACCACATCGCGCACGACGGCTGGTCGCTGTCGATCGTCACCCGCGAGCTCGGCCAGTCCTACGCGGCCGCGCTGCAGGGGCGCGAGGCGGACCTGCCCGCCCCGGGGCCTCAGTACGCGGACTACTCGGTGTGGCAGCGCGAGCGGCTCTCCGACGGGCGGCTCGACGAGCAGCTCGACTACTGGCGCAAGCAGCTCGACGGCGTCCCCGTCCTGGAGCTGCCGACCGACCGGCAGCGCCCCGCCGTGCCCACCGGGGCGGGCGCCTTCCACGAGTTCAGCGTCCCGGCCGAGACCGTCGCCGGGCTGCGCGAGCTCACCGAGTCCGCCGCGGCCACGCTGTTCATGACGCTCACCGCGGCGACCCAACTGCTGCTCGCCCGGCTCTCCCGGCAGGAGGACGTCGCCGTCGGCACCCCGGTGGCCGGCCGCGACGAGCCCGAACTGGCGGACCTGGTCGGGCTGTTCCTCAACACGCTGGTGCTGCGCGCCCGGACCGAACCGGGCCTCGGCTTCCGGGAGTTCCTCGGGCAGGTCCGCGACACCGTGCTGGCCGGCTTCGACCACGCGGAGGTCCCGTTCGAGCGGGTGGTGGACGCCGTCCAGCCCGAGCGCGACCCCAGCCGGATGCCGCTCGCCCAGGTGCTGATCGTCCTGCAGAACGCCCCCGAGGCGGTGCTCGACCTGCCGGGGCTGACCATGGAGCAGCTCGCCCTGCCGCAGGCGAGCACCGGCTTCGACCTCGTGGTGGCCTTCGAGGAGCGCCCCGACGGCAGCCTCTGGTCGGCGCTGGAGTACAGCACCGACCTGTACGACGAGGACACGGTGCGCCGCTTCGCCGGCCACCTGACCACCCTGCTCGGCTCGATCGCCGCCGACCCCGACCAGGAGCTGGGCCGGCTCGACCTGCTCAATCCGAAGGAGCACCACCGGCTCACCGTCGACTGGGCCCGCAACCCGGTGGCCTTCCCCGAGCAGGACCCGGTGCACCTGCTGGTGGCCAAGCGGGCCGCCGAACGCCCGGACCAGCTCGCGGTGGTGCGCGGCGACGAGCAGCTCAGCTACGCCGAACTCGACCGCCTGTCCGGGCTGTTGGCCCAGGTGCTGCGCGAGCGCGGCACCCGCCCCGGGGACGTCGTCGGCATCTGCTGCGAGCGCGGCCCCGCCCAGGTGGCCGCCACCCTCGCGGTGCTCAAGGCCGGCGCCGCCTTCCTGCCGCTGAACCCGCGCTTCCCGGCCGCCCGCCGGGAGCTGATGCTGAGCGAGACCGGCGCCCGGTTCGTGTTCACCCAGCGCTCGCTGGCCGCCGACTTCGCCGGATCGGCCGATTCCGCCGCCTCCGCGGCCGAGCCGCTGGTCCTGGAGGACCTGCGCCCGCAGCTCGACGCGCACACCGGAGCGGTGCCCGAGGGCCTGCCGGTGGCGCCGGACGCGCTCGCCTACATCGTCTACACCTCCGGCTCCACCGGGACGCCCAAGGGCGTACTGCTGGGCCACGGCGGCCTGACCAACATGATCAACGCCTCGCGGCTGATCGTCGGCACCGGCCCCGACAACACGGTGTGCCAGCTCTCCTCGCCCAGCTTCGACGGCGCGGTCTGGGAGACCTTCCTGGCCCTGGTCTCCGGCGCCGTCCTCGCCATCCCGGCGAACGAGTCCGAGGCGCTCGGCGGCGAGCAGCTGCGCACCATGGCGGCCGGCCGGCCCACCGTCCTCGGGCTGCCGCCCGCGGCGCTGGCGGCGGTCGAGCCCGAGGCGCTGCCCGCCGGCTCGGTGGTGCTCGCCGTCGGCGACCGCTGCCCGGTCGGCCTGGCCCGCAAGTGGTCGCGGGTGCACCGCTTCATCAACGGCTACGGCCCGACCGAGAACACCGTCGGCGCCACCATGTTCGAGGTCCGGGCCGAGGAGGGCGGCACCCGGCTGTCGATCGGGCGGCCGCTGCCCAACACCGAGGTCTACCTGCTGGACCCGCACGGCAACCCGGTGCCGGCCGCCGTCACCGGCGAGATCCACCTCGGCGGCCGCGGCGTCGCCCAGGGCTACCTGGGCCGCCCGGAGCTGACCAGCCAGCGGTTCGTCCCGCACCCCTTCGACGACGACCCCAAGGCGCGGCTCTACCGCACCGGCGACCTGGCCGCCTGGCTGCCGGACGGGCGGATCGACTTCCGCGGCCGCGTCGACGACCAGGTCAAGGTGCGCGGCTTCCGGGTCGAGCCCGGCGAGATCGAGGCGGCCATGCAGCGCCACCCCGCCATCGAGCAGGCCGCCGTGGTGGTGCGCGAGAGCGACCGCGGCAAGCAGCTCGTCGGCTACCTGGTCGCCGCGCCCGGCCACGACCAGGGCGAGACGGTCCGCGCGGTCCGCGCGGCGCTGACCGAGGAACTGCCCGCCTTCATGGTGCCGGCCGCGCTGATCCCGATGGAGCGGCTGCCGCTCACCACCAACGGGAAGGTCGACCGGGACGCCCTGCCGGACGCCCGGGCGGCGCTGGCCCGCGTCGTCACCCCGCCGAACGGCCCGGTGGAGACCGCGCTGGCCGCGGTGTTCCGCTCGGTGCTGGGCGTCGAGGACGTCGGCGCCGAGGACGACTTCTTCCTGCTCGGCGGCGACTCCATCCTCTCCACCCAGGTGGTCGCCCGGGCCCGTCAGGAGGGCCTGCACTTCACCGCCCGGGACCTCTTCCAGCACAAGACCGTCGCCGCGCTCGCCAAGGTCGCCGGGACGGGCGACGCCGGGCCGGCCGAGGAGGACCCGTACCGCACCGGGCCCGTCCCGCTGACCGCCGTGCAGCAGTGGTTCTTCGAGCACCACACCGTCAACCCGGACCACTTCAACCAGTCCCTGCTGTTCGAACTCGTCCCGGGCACCGACGTCGAGGCCCTGCGCACGGCCCTGGCCGCGCTGGTCGCACAGCACGACATGCTGCGCGCCCGCTACACCCGCGACGGCGCCGGGGTCTGGTCCCAGGAGGTGGCGGAGCAGGCCGACGGGTGCTGGGACTTCCGGCTGCTCGACCTCGCCCGTGCGGGAGACGACGTCGAGGAGCGGCTCACCGAGGCGTTCCGGCAGGCCCAGCGGGGCCTGCGGCTGGCCGACGGGCCGCTGCTGCGCGCCGTCCTGGCCGACCTCGGACCGGACCGCCCGGCCCGGCTGTTCCTCACCGCGCACCACCTGGTGGTGGACGGCGTCTCCTGGCGCGTCCTGCTGGACGACCTGCGCTCGGCCTACGCCGATCTGACGGCCGGCCGGCCCGTCCGGCTCGCCCCGCGCTCCACCTCCTTCGGCCAGTGGTCGCGCCGGCTGCGCGAGCACGCCCTGGCCGGCGGCTTCGACGACGAGCTCGCGCACTGGCGGGCGCTGCCCGCAGCCGTCGAGCAGTCCGCCGGGGAGCCCGTCGGCACCGGCCGGTTCGGCGACCGCCGTACCGTGCGGCACACCCTGACCGTGGACGAGACGGAGGCGCTGCTGCGCCGGGTGCCCGGCGCGCTGCGCGCGCAGGTCCACGAGGTGCTGCTGACCGCCCTCGCCCAGGCGCTCGCGGCCCAGGGCCACGCCGGCGACGGCGGCACCGTGATCGACCTGGAGGGGCACGGCCGCGAGGAGATCCTGGACGGCGTCGACCTGTCCCGCACCGTCGGCTGGTTCACCACGATCTACCCCGTCCTGCTCGACGTGCCCGCGGACCTCGCGCCGCCCGCCGCCGTCCGGACGGCCAAGCGCCGGCTGCGCGCCGTGCCGCGCCGCGGCATCGGCCACGGCGTGCTGCGGCTGGCGGCGGACGCCGCCGCCCGGGAGGACCTGCGGGTCCCCGCCCCCAGGGCCCGGATCGGCTTCAACTACCTCGGCCAGTGGGACAACCAGCTGCCCGAGGGGGACCGGCTGATCCTGCGTCACCTGGACCACGGCGGCGGCGACCACGAGCCGGCCGAGACCCGGACCTACGAGCTGGACGTCGCCGCCGCGGTCGAGGGCGGCCGGATGGAGCTGTCCTGCGTGCACGCGGGCGGCCGGTTCGACGACGCGGCCGTCACCGCCCTGCTCCAGGGCATGCACGAGGCTCTGCGGGCGATCATCCGGGCCTGCGGATGACCGGCCGCACCGGTAACCCGGCCCCGCGGGGCCGACGGCAGAAAGGGACCGAGTGAACGACCAACCCTGGCTGGTGATCCCCCGGCCGCGCCCGGAGGCGACCCGGCGGCTGGTCTGCCTGCCGCACGCCGGCGGCAGCGCCGGCTTCTACCGGCCCTGGGCCAACCACCTCTCGGCGGCCGTCGAGCTCCAACTCGTCCAGTACCCGGGGCGGGAGGAGCGGATCGAGGACCCCTTCGTCGACGACGCCGAGACCCTGGTGGCCGAGCTGACGCAGGCGCTGCTGGAGACCGACCGCCCCGGCGTCGAGACGGTCGTCTTCGGCCACAGCATGGGTGCGCTGCTCGCGTACGAGACCGTGCAGTCGCTGCACGCGCACGGCCTCCCGGTGGCCCGGCTGGTGCTCTCCGGGTACCCGCCGCCGCAGGCGCCGAGCGGAACCGGTGACGCGGCGGCCGGGCGGGCGCCCGCCCGGCCGCGCGGCGACGACGACCTGCTCGCCACCGTCGCGGGCCACGGCGGGACCCAGATGGCGATCTTCGACGACCCGGACATCCGGGAGATGGTCCTGCCGATCCTGCGCAACGACTACCTGCTGATCGACTCCTACCGGCCCACCGCGCTGCGCCCGGTGGACTGCGGGGTCGTGGTGTTCACCGGGGACTCCGACGTCACGGTGAGCGTCGAGCGGGCCCGGGGCTGGGAGGCGCTGGCCGGCAAGGAGTTCGCCTTCCACGTGCTGCCCGGCGGGCACTTCTACCTGACCGCGCAGCGGGCCCGGGTGATCTCGCTGCTGCACGACTACCTGCTGGACGGGGACTGAGCGCCGGCCCGTCCGGGCCCGCGCCACCCCGCCGAATTCCGGCGACTTCCGCCGAACAGATGGCACCCCCAACCACCGGGTGCCATCTGTTCGGCATGTCGGAAAACTCCCGGCGAAGGCCCGGGCGGCGCTGGAGTGCGTGTTTCCGCTGAGACTTAAAAGCCTGTTTCCGATGGCGCCGCTGTCGGAGGATTTCGAGCCATGGGACAGCCCGGGCCTCCGGGTTGAACGACCGCTGAGAGGGTCAGGAATGCTGGGCAACGTCGTCATCGTCGGTGGTGGGACATCCGGTTGGATGGCCGCCTCGTACCTGCGCGCCGCATTCGGCGATCGCATTTCCGTCACGCTGGTGGAATCCAAGCGAATCAAGTCCATCGGGGTCGGTGAGGCGACCTTCAGCACCGTCCGGCATTTCTTCAACTACCTGGGCCTGCCGGAGCACGTCTGGATGCCCAAGTGCAATGCCACCTACAAGCTGGGCATCCGATTCGAGAACTGGCGGCGCAAGGGCCACTACTTCTACCACCCCTTCGAGCGCCTCCGGGTCGTCGACGGCCTCCCGCTCACCGACTGGTGGCTGAACAGCCGCTCCGGCGACCGCTTCGACCAGGACGTGTTCCTGATGGCCGCGATCTGCGACGCCGAGAAGTCCCCGCGCTACCTCGACGGCACCCTCTTCGAGCAGGACTTCAAGGAGGGCGGCGACTCGGCCGAGCGCGACACCCTCACCGAGCAGGACACCCAGTTCCCGTACGCCTACCAGTTCGACGCCTCGCTGCTGGCCGACTTCCTCTCCGAGTACGCCACCGAGCGCGGCGCCAAGCACATCGAGGACGACGTCGTCGAGGTCGTCCAGGACGAGCGCGGCTGGATCAGCGGCGTCCGCACCAAGGAGCACGGCCTGATCGAGGGCGACCTGTTCATCGACTGCACCGGCTTCCGCGGCCTGCTGATCAACCAGACCCTGGAGGAGCCGTTCACCTCCTTCCAGGACACCCTGCCCAACAACCGCGCGGTCGCGCTGCGCGTCCCGGTCGACATGGAGAAGCGCGGCCTGCGCCCGTGCACCACCGCCACCGCCTCGGACGCCGGCTGGATCTGGACCATCCCGCTGTTCGGCCGCATCGGCACCGGCTACGTCTACTCCGACGAGTACACGACGCCCGAGCAGGCCGAGGCCACGCTGCGCGCCCAGATCGGCCCGGACGCGGAGGGCCTGGAGGCCAACCACATCAAGATGCGGATCGGCCGCACCCGCAACGCCTGGGTCAACAACTGCGTCGCGATCGGCCTGTCCAGCGGCTTCGTCGAGCCCCTGGAGTCGACCGGCATCTTCTTCATCCAGCAGGGCATCGAAGAGCTGGTCAAGCACTTCCCGGACGCGAACTGGGATCCGGCGCTGCGCCGCTCCTACAACCGCATCGTCGGCAACACCATCGACGGCGTGCGGGAGTTCCTCGTCCTGCACTACAAGGCCGCGGCCCGCGAGGACAACGCCTACTGGCGGGACGCCAAGACCCGGGTGATGCCCGACGGCCTGGCCGAGCGGATCGAGCTGTGGCGGGCCAAGCCTCCGACGGAGGCCACCATCTTCCCGCACTTCCACGGGTTCGAGTCCTACTCCTACCTGGCCATGCTGCTCGGTCTCGGCGGCATCGAGCTCAAGGCCGCGCCCTCGGTCGCCCTGCAGGACTCCACCCTCGCGGAGAAGGAGTTCCAGCTCCTGCGCGACCAGTCCGCCGAGCTCGTGAAGCGCCTGCCCAGCCAGTACGAGTACCTCGCCCAGATGCACTGACCCGTTCGGCTCCCCGAGGAAGGAGGCACCATGGACAGTCTTCCGTACGTACCGGCCGCGGTGACGCTCGCTCTGCTCGTCCCCGTGGCACTGCTCGGACGCCGCCTGGCCAAGCTGCTGCGACAGCCTGAGATCGTCGGCGAGATCATGGCCTGCCTCCTGCTCGGTGCGCTGCTGGCCAGCCAGTGGCACTGGAAGCCGGCCACCATGGACGGCGGGGCCGTCCTGGAGAAGGCGGGCCACCTCGGCCTCGCGCTCTTCCTGGTGGGCGCCGTCCACGAGATCCGGGCCGGCGGCAGCCGGCTCGGCGGGCGGACCATCGCCCTGACCGCCACCGGTTCGCTGCTGCTGCCGCTCGGCTGCGGCGTGGCGTTCGCCGCGTGGGTCCTGGCCGACGGCTCCCCGGCCCTGCGCGGCGGCGCGCCGGCCGGGGTGCTGGTCCTGATGCTGGCGATCGCCCTGGCCGTCACCGCCGTCCCGGTGCTGGCCGGCATCCTGGACGACCGCGGCATGCTCAACACCGCGATCGGCCGGCTCTGCATGGCGGTCGCGGTCTCCATCGACGCCGTCACCTGGTCGCTGCTGGCGATCGCGGTCGGCCTCTCGCACGGTGGCGGGAAGATCACCCCGTACCTGGTGTTCGTCGTCGGCCTGCTGGGCGCGTGGGCGATCCGCCGGACCGGCGGCCTCCCGGGGCCCCGGGCCTGGGCCGAGCGGATCCCGGTGGCGGTGCCGATCGGGCTGACCACCGCCGCGGCGGTGGCCGCCGCCCTGACCACCTCGCGGCTGGGCCTGACCGACGTGCTCGGGGCCGTCCTGGTCGCACTCGCCCTCCCGGGCGACAACGGGACCGGGCCCTGGACCAGGGCCGCCAACACCGTCGGCGGCTGGGGCCGGTTCGTGCTGCCGCTGCTGTTCACGGTGACCGGCATGGGCCTCGCCTCGGCACCGCTCAGCGTGTTCTCCTGGCAGGCCGTCCTGCTGTCGGTCGCGCTCGCGATCTTCGGCAAGCTCGTCGGCAGCTACTTCGGCGCGCGGGCGGCCGGCCGGCCCCCGGTGGAGTGCATGCGGGTCGCGGTGTTCCTCAACGCCCGCGGCCTGACCGAGCTCGCCGTCCTCCAGACGGGCTACCAAGCCGGGATCCTCACGCCGGCACTGTTCCTCGCCCTCGTCGTGATGGCCCTGTTCACGACGGTGCTCAGCGGCCCGCTGCTGTGGGCCATCGACCGGCGCACGGCGGCCGCGGACGCGGACGCGCCCCGGACCGCGGAGCCGGTCCCCTACCCAGTCGAGCGGTGAATCACGTGGAACTCGTCACCTCAACCCCCTCCGACTTCCGGACCTTCATGGCCGGCTTCCCGAGCGGCGTCTCCATCGTCACCTCGCTGGACGACACGGC
The DNA here is from genome assembly GCF_044744365.1 of Kitasatospora sp. NPDC087314. NCBI lineage: Bacteria > Bacillati > Actinomycetota > Actinomycetes > Kitasatosporales > Streptomycetaceae > Kitasatospora > Kitasatospora sp. NPDC087314. The sequence goes on along the minus strand of NZ_JBIUYE010000002.1, from coordinate 613,528 downwards.
CCGGCCCTGGGGCATGACCTGCTCCGCACTGTGCAGCGTCACCGTCGAGCCGCCCACGCTGCTGGTCGGCATGCGGGCGGAGAGCCCGACCCTGAAGGCCGTGCTGCAGAGCGGCGCGTTCGCGGTGAACCTGTTGCACGCCGACGGCCGCGGCACCGCCGAACTGTTCGCCTCCGGTGACCCGGACCGGTTCGACGCCACCACCTGGCGGCTGCCCCCCGGCGCCGGCGGACCCCACCTGGTCCGCGACGCCCACGCGGTGGCCGACTGCCGGGTCGGCCAGGTGGTCCCGGTCGGCGGCCAGCGGATGGTGTTCGGCGAGGTCGTCCGGATCACCGAGCTCAGCGACGCACCGCCGCTGCTCTACGGGAGGAGACAGTTCAGCACCTGGCCCGCCTGACAGAGCGTCCCCACAAGACCCCCCAGACCACCGTTGTGGAGGAGAGATGACCGCTCAACCCACCGACGCGGACACACCGCAGGGCGTACCCGCCCGCGACCAGGGCATCCAGCGCCACAGCGCGATGCCGGTCCGGAAGTACCGGCCCTACGAGGCGGTCGGCCTGCCCGACCGCGGCTGGCCGGGCCGCCGTGCGGAACAGGCCCCGCTGTGGTGCAGCGTCGACCTGCGCGACGGCAACCAGGCCCTGACGGACCCGATGGACATCGCCCGCAAGCGGCGGATGTTCGACCTGCTGGTCGACATGGGGTTCAAGGAGATCGAGGTCGGCTTCCCCACCGCCTCCCAGGACGACCACGCCTTCCTGCGTCACCTCGTCGACGCCGACGCGATCCCGGACGACGTCGTCGTCCAGGTCATGACGCCGATCCGCGACGACTTCATCGAACGCACCGTCAAGGCCCTGGAGGGCGTGCCGCGCGCCGTCCTGCAGATCTTCCACCCGACCTCGGAGGTCCAGCGCCGCCTGGTCTTCCGCAAGGACCGCCGGCAGACCACCGCCATGGCGCTCGACGGCGCCGAACAGGCCCTCAAGCTCCAGGACTCGATCCCCGGCACGGAGATCTACCTGCAGTACGCGCCGGAGTCCTACACCCAGACCGAGCCGGACTACGCGCTCGAACTCTGCAACGCCGTCCTCGACTTCTGGGCCCCGCGGGCCGCGCACACCCTGCGGATCAACCTGCCCTCCACCGTCGAGGTGTTCCCGCCGCAGGAGTTCGCCGACCGGATCGAGTACACCCACCGCAACCTGCTGCACCGCGAGCGCACCATCCTCGGCGTGCACCCGCACAACGACCGCGGCAGCGGCGTCGCCGCCGCCGAACTCGCGGTCCTCGCCGGGGCCGACCGGGTCGAGGGCACCCTCTTCGGCAACGGCGAGCGCTCCGGCAACGTCTGCCTGGTCACCCTGGCCATGAACCTGTTCTCCCAGGGCGTCGACCCGATGCTGGACCTGCGCGACATCGACGGCATCCGCCGGATCGTCGAGAGCTGCAACCAACTGCCCGTCCACGCCCGCCACCCGTGGGCCGGCGACTTCGTCTACACCTCCTTCGCCGGCTCCCACCAGGACGCCATCGCCAAGGGCCTGCGCGCCCGCGAGGAGTCCGGCCAGGACGTCTGGGACGTGCCGTACCTGCCCATCGACCCGCGCGACATCGGCCGCGACTACCAGGCGTTGATCCGGATCAACACCCAGTCCGGCAAGGGCGGCATCGCCCACCTGCTGCGTACCGAGCACGGCATCGAACTGCCGCGCCGGCTCCAGATCGACTTCGCCGCCGAGATGCAGGCGGTCTGCGAGGAGCTCGGCGGCGAGATCACCGGCGAGCAGCTGTGGGAGCACTTCGTCGAGCGGTACGTGGCGCTGGGCACCGAGGTCGCGCCCGGCCTGCCGGAGGCGGAGCCGCTCGTGGCGACGCCCGGGGCGGCCGCCGCGGCGGTGGCCGGCTACGGGCTCGACGCCGTCGTCCAGGGCCTCGCCGTGGCCCGGGCCGGCGCGCCGCTGGACGCCGTCACCGCCGCCCTCGAAGTCGTCGTGGACTCCCGCTCGTACTGGGGGGTCGGCATCGCCGACGAGGAGGGCGAGGCCGTCGGCCGGGCCGTCCGCGCCGCGTGCCTGCGGGCGCTGCTGGACGCCGAGCCGACCGGACGCTAGGGCTTGCCGCAGCCGGGGGCGGGGGAGGAGGAGCCAAGCATGCCCTGGAACACCTTGATCGACGTGGCGCGGGAGGACGTGCTCCCGCTGACCGCCCAGATCCGGGACGGCATCAAGCGGGAGATCGCCGAGGGGGCGCTGCACCCCGGCACCCGGCTGCCGTCCAGCCGTCAGCTCGCCGAGGACCTCCGGGTCTCCCGCAGCGTCGTCGTCGAGGCCTACGGGCAGCTCGTCGCCGGCGGCTACCTGGAGGCGACCCGGGGGTCGGGCACCCGGGTCGCCACCCACTTGGACCGGGGCACCCGGATGCCGACCCTGCTCAGCGACGCCCGCCCCGCCCCGGTGGTCCGCTGGGACCTGCGGGCCGGCGGCGCCGACGCCTCCGCCTTCCCGCAGCGCGAGTGGCTGGCCGCCTACCAGCGGGCCGTGCGCCGGCTCGGTCCGCGCGACCTCGGCTACCCGCCGGTGTCCGGGGTCCCGGCATTGCGTGGCGAACTCGCCCGCTACCTCGGGCGGGCGCGCGGCGTGCACACCACCCCCGAACACGTCATGGTGGTCTCCGGCTTCGCCCAGACGCTCGGCCTGGTCTGCGCCACGCTGCCGCGCACCGGCCTCACCGCGCTCGCGGTCGAGGACCCGTGCCACCCCCAGCAGCGCCAGTTCATCGTCGAGTCGGGCCTGGACTGCCCCTCCGTGCCGGTCGACGAGCACGGCATCGACGTGGCCGCGCTGGCCCGCACCGGCGCCCGCGCGGTGCTGGTCACCCCCGCCCACCAGTTCCCCACCGGGGCCGTCCTCAGCGCCGAGCGGCGGGCCGCCCTGGTCCGCTGGGCGGAGGACGTCGACGGCTGGATCATCGAGGACGACTACGACGGCGACCTCTGGCTGGACCACGGCCGCCGGCCCACCGCGCTGCAGCGGCTGGCCCCGTCCCGGGTGCTCTACGCGGGCACCGCGAGCAAGTCGCTGGCGCCGGGGATGCGGCTGGGCTGGCTGGTCGCCCCGCCCCGGCTGCGCCGCCGGCTGGAGGAGGTCCGCGCCCAACGGGACCTCGGCTGCGACGTGTTCACCCAGCACGCGTTCGCCGAGGTGCTGGACAGCGGCGAGCTCGACCGGCACCTGCGGCGCCAGCGCGAACGGCTGCGGGCCCGCCGGGAGGTCTTCCACGAGGCCGTCCGCCGCCGGCTGCCCGGGGCCCGGATCATCGGCGCCTTCGCCGGCCTGCACGCCTACGTGCAGCTCCCGCACCGGGTGGACGAGGCCGCGCTGGTGGCCCGGGCGCTGCGCCGCTCGGTGCTGGTGCGCGGCGCCCGCTCGTACCACCACCGGTCCTGGCAGTCCGGGCCGGCCCTGGTGGTGGGCTACGCCGGGGTGCCCCGCAGCGGCGTCGCCGAGGCGGTGCGCGAACTGGGGGAGGCCTTCGCCGAGTCGGCGGCGGACGGCTGCCTGCGCAGTGCCTGAACCGCGGCCCCGGACGGAGCGCGGCCCCGGACGGAGCGTGGCGGAGTGGTCGGAGTGGTTCGAGTGACACCGGAAAGTGAGGACACGTCATGGTGACGACGAGGACGGGTGGCGCCCCCGCGCCGCTCGCGGTCCGGGCGGCGGCCTGGCACCTCCCGGAGCACCGGGTGCCGGTCGGCGAGCTGCCGGAAGTGGCGGGCCTGGACGCCGAGCGCAGGACCGTCCTGGCCGGCCTCGGGATCGACACCGTGGCCGTCGACCGCGACCTCGGGCCGACCGGGCTGGCCGAGCGGGCGGCCCGCAGCGCGCTCGCCCGCGCGGGGCTCGCCGCGCAGGACCTGTCCGCCCTGATCGTCGTCGACTCCCGGGCCCCCGAGACCCTGCTCAGCTCCGAGGCGACCCGGCTGCAGGCCCGGCTCGGCGCCGAACAGGCCGTCACCTTCGGGGTGGGCGGCCTAGGCTGCGTCTCGATCGGCCCGGCCCTGCTCGCCGCCCGCGGGCTGCTCGCCGCCGACCCGGACGTCCGGCACGTCCTGGTCGCCCACGCGTCCACCCCGGCCACCCCCGGCCGCTACCGGCACCCCGTCACCGTCAACGGCGACGCCGGGCAGGCCCTGCTGCTCGCCCGCACCGGCCCGGCGCGGGTGCTGGACCTGGTCCAGGAGACCAACGGCGCGTACTGGGACCTCTTCCGGGTGGACTACCGGGACCGCCCCTGGGAGAGCTGGCAGGAGGAGTGCCGGGATCTGCCCGGCTACTCCTTCCGGCTCGCGGTGGAGACCAGGAACCGGCTCGCCGCGCTCCTGGACCGCCTGCTGAAGCGGCACGGCCTGGACCGCGCCGACATCGCCGGATACGCCAGCCAGAACCTCTCGGCGGGCGGACTCCGCTTCCTGGCGGAGTCGCTGGGCGTCGAACTCCTGCCGGAGTGCCGGGAGAACCTGGCCCGGTACGGCCACCTGGGGCCGAACGACGTCTTCCTCAACCTCTGGACGGCGCTGGCGAACGGGCGGCTGGCCGAGGGCGACCGGGTCGTCCTGGTCAACGTCAGCCCGGTGGCGGCATGGAACCTGCTGCTGGTGGAAATCGGACCCTGGGAGAGCACCGCGTGACCGACACGGCTATCGAGATACGGGAGTTCCTGACCGTCGCGCTGCGCCGGCCGGTGGCACCGGACGAGGACTACTTCGCGCTGGGGCTCGCGGACTCGCTGTTCGCGCTGGAGCTGGTGGTCTTCGTCGAGGAGCGGTTCGACATCCGGATCGAGGTCGACGACCTCGACCTGGACTCCTTCCGCACCGCCGAGCGGATCGCCGCGCTGGTCGAGCGCAAGCGGGCCGGCCTGGCCGCCGGCGGGGAGACGGGGGCCGGCCGTGCCGCCCGCGGCTAGCGCCACCCGGCCCTCCCCCCAGGACGCCCCGGCCGCCGCCCTGGTCGAGGCCGCGGCCGAACTCGCCGCCGCCGTCCGGGGCGAGGCCGGAAGCTGGGACGAACACGGCGCGCTCCCGGACGAGGCCGTCCGCGCGGTGGCCGCCGCCGGACTGCTCGGCCTCGACCTGCCCGCACACCACGGCGGCGCCGGCGCCACCCCGGTCCAGCTGGGCGAGGCCGTGGCGCACCTGGGTGGCGTCTGCGGCGCCCTGCGCGCACTGCTCACCGTCCAGGGCATGACGGCCGCGGCGCTGCTGCGCTGGGGCGGGGAGGCGCAGCGGGCCCACTGGCTGCCCGCCCTGGCGTCCGGCGACCTCCTGGCCGGCTTCGCCGCCACCGAACGGGAGGCCGGCAGCGCGCTCGCCGAGGTCGGCACGAGGATCGAGGACGACGGCGAGCAGCTGGTCGTCACCGGCGCCAAGCGGTGGGTGACCTTCGGACAGAGCGCCGACGTGTTCCTGGTGCTGGGGCGCACCGACGCCGGCCCGACGGCCGTCCTGGTGGAGGGCGACCGCCCCGGGATCGTCCGCGAGCCGGTCACCGGCCAACTGGGCCTGCGCGCCGCGCGGATCGCCCACCTCACCTTCGACCGGGTGCGGGTGCCCCGGGAGAACCTGGTGGCGCCGCCCGGGCTGGGCCTGACCCACACCGCGGCGGTGGCGCTGGACCACGGCCGGTTCACCGTGGCCTGGGGCTGCGTCGGCATGGCCGAGGCCTGTCTGGCGGACACCGCCGAGCACGCCGCGCGGCGGGTCCAGGGCGGCGCGCCGCTGGCCGACCACCAGCTGGTGCGCTCGCTGCTCGCCCGCTCGGCCGTCGACGCGGCGGGCGCCCGGGCGCTGGCCGAGCGGGCCGCCGAGGCCCGGGCCGGTTCGCCGCTGGGCGCCGCCACCGAGACGGTGGTCGCCAAGTACGCGGCGGCCGGCGCGGCGAAGGCGGTCGCCGACCGGGCCGTCCAGGTCCTCGGCTCGGCGGGCTGCGAACCCGGCAGCCGGGCGGGCCGGTTCTACCGGGACGCCAAGGTGATGGAGATCATCGAGGGCAGCCCGCAGGTCGCCGAACTGCACATCGCGGAGCGCCTGTTGCGCCAGGGGGTGCGCGGATGACCGGGCCGGACCGGCCGACGGTCAAGGTCCTGGTCTGGGACCTCGACGACACCCTCTGGGACGGCACCGTGCTGGAGGGCGACGACCCCGCGCCGTTCCCCGCCGCGACCGCCGCGCTGCGGGCGCTGGACGAGCGCGGCGTCCTGCACGCCGTCGCCAGCCGCAGCGATCCGGCGATCGCCGCCGCCCACCTGGAGCGGCTCGGACTGTACGAGCTGTTCACCGTGCTGGAGATCGGCTGGGGTCCCAAGTCGGGCGCGGTGCGGCGGATCGCCGAGGCCATCGGCATCGGACTGGACACCGTCGCCTTCGTCGACAACGACCCGGTCGAGCGCGCCGAGGTGGCCGCCGCCCACCCGGTGGTGCGCTGCTACCCGGCCGAGGAGGTCGCCGCCCTGGCCGAACGGCCGGAGTTCCGGCCGGAGTTCGTCACGGCCGACGCCCGCCTGCGCCGCCTGCGCTACCGCGGCGAGGCCCGCCGCGAGCAGGCCCGGGAGGAGCACCAGGGCACTCCCGAGGAGTTCCTGGCGTCGCTGGGCCTGGAATTGACGATCCGTCAGGCCTGGCCGGACGACCTCGCCCGGGCCCACGAACTCACCGTCCGCACCCACCAGCTCAACACCACCGGCCGGACCTACGGCCTGGCGGAGCTGCGCGCGCTGTGCGACTCGCCCGACCACCGGGTGCTGGTCGCCGAACTGACCGACCGGTTCGGTGCGTACGGCACCATCGGCCTCGCGCTGAGCGAGCGGACCCGGCACCGGGAGGGCGACGGGCCGGACGGGCCGGCCGAGGTCCTGCGCCTGCTGCTGCTGTCCTGCCGGGTGATGTCCCGGGGCATCGGGCCGGCGCTGATCGGCCACGTCGTGCGCGCCGCCCTCGCCGAAGGACGCCGCCCGCTGGCCGAGTTCGTCCCCACCGACGTCAACCGGGTGATGCTGGTGAACCTCCGGTTCGCCGGGTTCACCGTGGTCGGCCAGGAGGAGGGTGGCCGGCTGCTGCTCGGCTACCCGGCCGCCGCCCCGCCGCCCCCGTCGCCGGGCCACCTCCGGCTGCTCACCCCGGGCCCGGGGGCGACCCCCGGTCCCCACGATCCGTGCACCATGCCGTGACCAGGAAGGACGCCGTGCACCCGCAAGACAGCCAGGGCCCCGAGACCGCCGCGACCCCCTCGACCGCTGGGACCGCCGCGACCCCCTCGACCGCTGGGACCGCCGCGACCCCCTCGACCGCTGGGACCGCCTCGCCCGCCTCGACGGCCGGGGCCGCCGGGCGGATCCCGGTCGGGGTCGTCGGCGCCGGGACGATGGGCACCGCCGTCGCCCAGGTCTTCGCCTCGGCCGGGCACCCCGTGGTGGTCGTCGACCGGCACCGCGCCGCCCTCGACGCCGGTCCCCGCCGGCTGAACGACGGCCTGCGCGCCGTCCGACTGCTCGGCCGCCGACCGGCCCCGGGCGAGGACCGCCCCTCGGTGGAGCGGACGGCCGAACTGATCGACTGGACGGAGGAGTTCGATCGGCTCGCGGAGGTCGGATTCGTCGTCGAGTGCACCTCCGAGCGGCTCGCCGTCAAGGAGCAGGTGCTCGGGGAGCTCGACCGGGTCTGCGCCCCCGCCACGGTGTTCGCCTCCTGCACCTCGGCCATCCCGGTCGCCCAGCTCGCCTCCTACACCGAGCGGGCCGACCGGGTGCTCGCCACGCACTTCATGAACCCCGCCTACCTCAAGGAGACCGTCGAGGTCGTCCGCGGCCCCGCCACCACCGCCCGGACCCTGGAGGCCACCCTCGCGCTGCTCGCCGGGGTCGGCCGCAGCGCCCACGTCGTCCTCGACTCGCCGGGGTTCGTCTCCAACCGGGTGCTGATGCCGATGGTCAACGACGCGGCCGCCCGGGTGCAGGAGGGCGTCGCCGGCGCGGAGACCGTCGACCTGATCTTCCAGGAGTGCTTCGGCCACGCCATGGGCCCGCTGCGCACCGCCGACCTGATCGGGCTGGACACCATCGTGGACACCCTCGACGTCCTGCTGGAGACCACCGGCGACGAGCGCTACCGGCCCTGCGAGCTGCTGCTCGACCTGGTGCGGCGCGGACACCTCGGCCGCAAGACCGGGCTGGGCTTCCACGCCTACGGGACGCGCCCGTGACCGCCGGCCGGCCGGCCCCCGACGTGCTCGACCTGATCCGGGCGCGGTTCCGCACGGTGCCCGACGGGATCGCCGTCGTGGTCGGCGAGGAGTGCCTGACCTACCGTCAACTCGACGTCGAGAGCCGGGTGCTGGCCGACCGGCTGGCCGCCGCCGGGGTCGCCCCCGGCCAGGTCGTCCTGGTGTACCGGCGCCAGGGCGTGCGCACCGTCGTCGGCATGCTGGCCGCGCTGCGGCTGGGCGCGGCCTGGTGCGTCCTGGAGCCCGAGCGGCCCGCCGCGATGGTCCGCGGGCTGCTGCGCGACAGCGGCTGCGCCGTCCTGGTGTACGACGACGGCGACCCGGCCACCCCGCCCGCCGCCGTCCGGGAGCTCACGGCCGGCTGCGGGCAGCCGGTCACGCCGGTGGCGGAGGCGGCGCGGGCGGGTGCCGTCGCGGCGGCCGGGCGGCCGGACGCCGTGGTGCCCCCGAATGCGCCCGCCTACGCCGTCAGCACCTCGGGGACCACCGGGGAGCCCAAGTCCGTCCTGGTCTCCCGGGGCGCGCTGGCCCAGCTGGTCGCCTCCCGCGACGAGGACCCCGCCGCGACCACCTTCACGGCCTCCCGGCTCTCCTGGGACGGGCCGCTGCTGATGCTGTTCCACACCCTCTGTGGCGGCGGCACCGCGGTGCTGCCGGACGAGCGGGCGCTGCCCGATCCGGGGGCGGCCGCCGGGCTGGTCCGGCGCCACCGGGTCGAGGTGGCGGTCTGCCCGCCCTCCTTCCACCGGCTGATGCTGCCGCACCTGGCCGGCGCCGACGCCCACCTGCGCCGGTGGATCGTCGGCGGGGAGGCGCTGCCGGCCGCGCAGGCCGAACGGCACCGGGCCGCCCTGCCGGGCACCCGGCTGATCAACGAGTACGGCGCCACCGAGACCACCGTGACCGTGGCCGCCCACCCCGTCCCGCCCGCACCGGCCGACCCCGTCCCGATCGGACGGCCCACCGCGGGGGCCCGGATCCACCTGCTGGACGAGCGGCTGGCCCCGGTGCCGCCCGGGCAGGCCGGCGACCTGTACGTGGCGGGCCCGCAGGTCGCCGAGGGTTACGCCGGGCGCGCGGGGGAGACCGCGCTGCGGTTCGTCCCGGACCCGTTCGCCACCGCCCCCGGCGCCCGGATGTACCGCACCGGCGACCTCGCCGCCGCCGACGCCACCGGGGCCCTGGTGTTCCGGGGCCGGGCCGACGGGCAGCTCAAGGTGCGCGGCGTCCGGGTCGAGCGGGAGGCGGTGGAGGCGGCGCTGGAACGCCACCCCGCCGTCCGGCAGGCCGCCGTGCTCGCCGTCGCCGCGCCGGACGGCGGCACCGCGCTGGCCGCCTTCTGGGCCCCGGCCGATCCCGGCGCGCCCGCTCCGGCCACCGGCGACCTGATCGCGCACTGTGCGGCCCTGGTCGGCGGGCCGGCCGTGCCGGAGCGGTTCGTCCGGGTCGCCGCCTTCCCGCTCGCGCCGTCCGGCAAGGCAGACCTCAGGGCGCTGCGCGCGCTGCTGCCCGAGGAGCCGGCGCCGGTGACGGCGGCCGGCGACGGCGGCGCCCGGCAGGTGGTGACGGGCTTCTGGACCGAGGTCCTCGGACACGGCGACTTCGGTCCCGAGGACGACTTCTTCGCCGTGGGCGGCAACTCGCACCGGGTGGTCGACCTGCACCTGCGCCTCGAACGCGCCTGGCCCGGCGCCGTCCGGGTCGGCCGGCTCTTCGACCTGCGCACCGTCGCCGACCAGGCCGCGGCCGTCGACGCCGCCACCGCCACCACCCCGACCCCCGGCTCGCCGCCCGGTGCCCCCGCGCCCGGCGCCGCGTACGAGGTCTGACGACCGGACGAACGGACGACCGTGGACCGAGCCCGACGAACCGGAGCAGTGACCGTGACCAGGACCCCCGCGACGGAGCCCCGCGACACCGACATCGCCATCGTCGGCATCGGGGCCCGCTTCCCCGACGCCGACGACCTGGCGGCCTTCCGGGCCAACCTGGCGGCCGGGCGCGACTCGGTCGGAGACATGCCTGCCGAGCGGGCCGCCGCCACCGGACTCGACCCGGACGCGCGCTACCTGCCGATGGGCCACCTCGCCGAAGTCCACACCTTCGACCACGCCTTCTTCGGCCTCTCCCGGCGCGAGGCCGCCCTGATGGACCCCCAGCAGCGGATCGCGCTGGTCCTCGCCCACCAGGCCGTCGAGGACGCCGGCTACGCGGCGCACGCCCTGCGCGCCCGCCCGGTCGCCGTGGTGCTCAGCGCCGCCGCCTCCGGCTACCAGGCCGCCGCCGCCGAGCCCGGCCCGCTCACCGCACTCGGGAACGTCCCCTTCGCGCTGCCCGCCCGGATCGCCCACGTGCTCGGCTTCGAAGGCCCCTGCTACGCCGTCGACACCGGGTGCAACAGCTCGCTCGTCGCCGTCCACCAGGCCTGCCGCGAACTGCGCGACGGCGAGGCCGAGTACGCGCTCGCCGGCGGCTTCAGCGTGCGCCCCGGCGGCCTGCCCGCCCGACTGACCGAGGGCATGACCGAACTCGTCTCCCCGAGCGGGCGTTGCCGGGCCTTCGACGCCGACGCCGACGGCACCGTCAACGGCGAGGGCGGCGCCGTCCTGCTGCTCACCACCCTCGGCCGGGCCCGCGCGGACGGCGCTCCCGTGCACGCGGTGATCCGTGGCAGCGCCGTCCGGCACAACGGCCGGGCGGCCGCCACCATCAGCACCCCGAGCGCGCCCGCGCACGCGGCTGTGATCGGCGCCGCCTGGCGTGCCGCCGGGCTCGACCCCGCCCTGGCCGGCTACCTGGAGGCGCACGGCTCCGGCACCCGGCTCGGCGACGCGGTCGAACTGGAAGGCCTGGCCCAGGTGTTCGGCCCGCTCGGCTTCGGCGCGCACGGCCGGCGGCTGCCGATCGGTTCGGTGAAGACCAACGTCGGCCACCTCGACCACGCGGCCGGGATCGCCGGCCTGGTGAAGGCCGTCCTCGCGGTCGGCCACGGCGAGCTCTACCCCTCGCTGCACTTCCGCCGCCCCGTCGACGAGGCCGCCCTGGAGCCGGTCGAGGTGGTCACCGGCCTGCGGCCCTGGGAGGGCGAGGAGCGGATCGCCGGGGTCAGCTCGTACAGCCTGGGCGGGATCAACGCCCACTGCGTGGTCCAGCGGCCGTCCGTGCCGTCCGCGCCGCCCGCGCCGCCCGCGCCGGCGGCCGCGACCGCCCCGCGCCCGGCCCGGCTGGTCGGCGTCTCGGCGCGCAGCCGCTCCGCGCTGGCCCGGCTCTGTGCGGACCTGGGCGCCGCGCTGGCGGGCTCGACCGCCGAGCTCGACGACGTGGCGTTCACCCTCAACTCCGGGCGCAACCGCCACGAGCACCGGGTGGCCGTGCCGGCCCGGGACACCGCCGACCTCGCGCGCAAGCTCGCCGAGCGGGCCACCCGGCCGGGCGGGTCGGCCGACGACGCCCCGTACGGCAGCCGGACCAGGCCGCCCGCCGTCTGCCTGCTGCTCTCCCCGGACGCCGCGCCCGACGCCCCCGCCCCGGCGCCGCTGCCCGCCGAACTGCCCGCCGCCGGGCCGCAGGCCGCGCTGTTGGCGGGCCAACTGGCCGTCCATCGAGAGCTGGTGCGCAGCGGCGTCCCGGTCGACACGGTGCTGAGCAGCGGCGTCTCCCGCTACGCGGCCCGGCACCTGCTCGGCACCCTCACCGCCGAGGACAGCCGGGAGCTCGCGGCCGGGGCCGAGGCCGCGCCGCCGGACCGGGAACGGCTCGTCGCGGCCGCCGAGCGGCTCGCCGCCGCCGGACCGGTGGTGTTCGTCGACCCGGGCCCCGACGGCGTCCTCGGGCGGCTGCTCGCCGAGCGGTTCGGCCCGCAGGGGCAGGACGGCGCACGGCTGGTGACGGCGACCGCGTCGGACGGCGGCTTCACGGCGCTGCTCGGGCGGTTGTACGAGGCCGGCGTCGACCTGGACTGGTCCGCGCTCGGCCCCGCCCCCGGCAGCGCCCGTCGGTTGCGTCTGCCGGGGCACCCGCTGGCCGCGACCCCGTGCTGGATCCGGCCGCCGGCCGTACCGGCGGCGCCCGCCGTACCTGCTGCGCCGGCCGCTCCCGCCGTGCCCGTCCCGGCGCCGAGCGGGTCCGGCGACGAGGACCCGGAGCCCTGGCTCGCCGGAGTCCTGGGCGAACTGCTGCACAGCGACCAGCCGTTGGGCCCGGACGCCGACTACTTCGAGCTCGGTGGCAACTCCATCATCGCCCTCCAGCTCGCCGACCGGATCCAGACCCGGTACGGCTTCCGGCCCCGGCTGCTCGACGTCTACGAGCACCCCGCCGTCGGCGCGTTCGCCCGGCTCATCCGCCGCCGGGCCGGAGCCCCGGCGGCGGACGTCCTGCCGCCGATCGTCCCGCGCGGCACCCCCGTCACCTCCTTCGGCCAGGACCGCATCTGGTTCCACCACCAGCTCGACCCGGACACCACGCTCTACAACCTGCCGATGGTCAGCCAGGTCAGCGGCCCGTTCCACGTCGACGCCGTCCGCGGCATGTGGCACGACCTGATAGCGCGCCACGAGGTGCTGCGCTCCAACTTCGCCGAGGAGGACGACGAGCCGGTGCTGCGCGTCCGCCCGGAGCCCGGGGACTTCTTCGTCTTCCGGGACGTCTCGGGGGAGCCGGACCCGCTCGCCGCCGCCCGGGAGCTGGTCCGGCAGGCCGCCGAGTACCGCTTCGACCTCGCCCACGACCCGCTGGTGCGGGTGCTCGTGGTCCGGACGGCACCCGAGGAGCACGTGCTCCAGGTGACCATGCACCACGCGGTCAACGACGGCGCCTCGCCGCGGATCTTCGAGCGTGAGCTGCCCGAGCTGTACGCCGCCCGCCGGGAGGGCCGCCCGCACCGCCTCGCGCCGCTGCCGATCCAGTTCGCCGACTACGCGGCCTGGCAGCGCGAGCTGGTGGCCGGCCCGGCCCTGGATCGCGAACTCGCCTACTGGTGCGAGACCCTGAGTGACGCCCCGGTGCTGCGACTGCCCACCGACCGGCCGCGCCCGGCTCGCCGGGACTACGCCGGCGACCTGGTGGTGTTCACCGTGGACGCGGCGCTGATGCGCGAGCTGCGCCGGCTCGCGGCGGACCACTCGGTGACCCTCTTCGTGGTCCTGCTCGCCGGCTTCTACCTCCTGCTGGCCCGCCGCAGCGGGCAGGACGACCTGGTCGTCGGCACCCCGACCACCGGGCGCAACCGGCCCGAACTGGAGGGCCTGATCGGCTTCTTCAACAGCACCGTGGCGCTGCGCGCCGACCTGTCCGGCGCCCCGTCGGTGGCCGGTTTCCTGCACCGGGTGCGCACCGTGGTGCTGGAGGCCCTGGAGCACCAGGAGGTGCCCTTCGACCGGGTCGTCCAGGCCCTGACGGACGAGCGCGACCCGGGCCGGAGCCCGCTGTTCGACGTGTTCTACGTGCACCAGGACCTGCCGCCGATCCAGCAGATCCTGGGCACCTCGACCGGGTACTTCGACATCGGGCACAACGCCGGCAACCTGTTCGGCGGACTGCCGGCGGGCACCGCCAAGTTCGACCTCACCCTGATCACCTCCGACCGGGTCGGCGACGAGGCCATGGACGCCTGCCTGGAGTTCAGCACCCAGCTGTTCACCGCGGCGACGGCGCGCGGGTTCGTCGAGGAGTACATGGCGCTGCTCCGCGAACTCACCGCCGCCGACGGCGAGTCGCCGCTCTCCCCGCTGTGGGCCGGGGCGCCGGCGGCCGACCCCGCCGACGCGGTTGCGGCCGGTCTCCCCGGGCCGGTCCGGCTCGACATCCCCACCGACCGCCCCCGCCCGGACCGCGCCGACCACACCGAACGCAGCGTCACCGTCCCGGTCGACGAGCCGCTGCGCGCCGCGATCGCACGGTTCGGCCCGCACCCGGACCGGGTGCTGCGGGCCGGCTGGCTGGTGCTGCTCTCGTGGATCTCCGGACAGGACGAGGTGGCCGTCGGCCTGCCCGGCGGCTCCCTGCTGCGGGCCGACCTCGCCGACGAGCCCGGCTTCGCCGACCTGGTCGGTCGGACCGCCGTCGAGGGGCCGACCGGTGCCGCAGCCGAGGCCCCGGTCCGCTCCCGGGGTGCCGACGGCAGCGGGCCGGGCGGGGCCGAACTCGACCTGGGCTGGCGGGAGGGGACCGGCCCCGGCCCCGCCGCCCTGACCGTCCACTACGCCCCGGAACTCTTCGACCCGCCGACCGCGACCGGCTTCGCCATCGGGCTGCGCGAGCTGCTGCGCGGCCTGCTGGCCGAGCCCGACCGCCCGGTCCACGACGTGGCGGCCGAACATGCCGACCCTACGGCCGAGCCGACCGACGCCGACGCGCCCGAGGCCGTGACCCCGCAGACCGACGACGACACCGTGAGGGCCCGATGAGCAGCTCCGCCGCCACCCCGCTCGACGCCGCCCGGCGAGGCGTCCTGCGGGACACCCCGTCCCTGCCCGCCGACTGCGTGGCGCGCCTGGTCCGGTTCGAGGGCCGGGTCGAGCCGGAGCGGCTGCGCCGCGCGGTGGCCGGGTCCCTGGCCGAACGGCCCGGCCTGTACGCCACCTTCCGGGCCTCCGGCGAGGCCGGCCGGCTGCGTCCGGCGGGCGCGGGCCCGGCGCCCGTGGTCGAGGTGCTGGACCTCGACCCGGAGGAGCCGGACGGCTGGCTCGCGGCCGAACTCGTCCGCCCGCTGGACCTGGTGGGCGGGCCGTTGGTGCGCCACGTGCTGATCCGCGAGCCCGGCGGCGCCCTCGCCTGGTTCCTGCGCCACCACCGGCTGGTCGACGACGACGCGGGCCTGGCCGTGGTGGTCCGCCGGGCCGCGGAGCTGTACGCGGACGGGGGTGACCCCCTCCCGCCGAAGGCCGAGAACCGCCCCGCCGAGGACCGCCCCGCCGACCGTGCCTACTGGCAGGAGGTGGTGGCCGGGCTGTCCGCGCCCGAGCCCGCCGCCGCCCGGCCCGCCGGCGCGCTCGCGCCGCCGGCCGACCTGCCCTG
This sequence comes from Kitasatospora sp. NPDC087314, assembly GCF_044744365.1. NCBI lineage: Bacteria > Bacillati > Actinomycetota > Actinomycetes > Kitasatosporales > Streptomycetaceae > Kitasatospora > Kitasatospora sp. NPDC087314. The sequence goes on along the minus strand of NZ_JBIUYE010000002.1, from coordinate 598,229 downwards.
GCTGCCGGTGGCCGGCCCGGCCGCGTTGGCCCGGGTGGCCCGGGCCGGTGGTGCGGGGCCCGGGGCGGTGCTGCTCGGCGCCGCCGCCGTGGCCGCGCACCGGCTGACCGGTGTACGGGAGCTGCTGCTCGGGCACTGGCTGGAGGCGCCCGGTCCCGGCGGCCGCGGTCTGGTCGTGCCGGTGCGCCTCGCCGTGACCCCGGAGCTGACCTTCACCGAGGTGGTCCGGCGGGCCGGCCGCGCGCTGCGCGGGGCCCGTCGGCACGGCCACCGTCCGGACCTGGACCTGCCCTGGTCCGCCGCGTCCGGGTACGGCCTGGTCACCGGCCTCGCCGACAGCGCCGAGCGGGTGGCCTTCGGCGCCGAGGCCGTGGCCGTCCTGGCCCGCGCCTGGGGCGAGCCGGTGGACGGCCGGTTCCTGCGCGCGGACCCGGCCCCGGGGGCGTGGCGGGTCGCCGTCGGCGGCCACGGCGCCGATGCCGCGGAGCACCGCCGGATCGTCCGGCTGCTGGAGCGGCTGGCGGCCCGGCCGGACGAGCCGGTGCACTCCCTCGACCTGGCGGGCCCGGACGAGCTCGCCGTGGTGGGGAAGGCCAACGCCACCGACCGGGCGGTGCCCGAGACCACCGTGCCCGAGGCCTTCGCCGCCCAGCTGGCGCGGACCCCCGACGCCGTCGCGGTGCGCGGCCGTGGCACGGTGCTGGACTACGCGGCGCTGGACGACCGGTCCGAGCGGATCGCCCGGCGGCTCGCCGGCCTCGGCGTCGGCCGCGAGGACGTCGTCGCGGTGCTGCTGCCCCGCACCCCCACCCTGGTCGCGGCCGTGCTGGGCGTGCTGAAGGCCGGCGCCGCCTACCTGCCGGTGGATCCGGGCCACCCGCAGGGCCGGGTGGCGTTCCTGCTCGCGGACACCCGCCCCCGGGCGGTGCTGACCACGGCGGAGCTCGCCGCCGCCCTCCCGGCACCGACCGCCGACGGCCCGACCGTCGTCCTGCTCGACGACGAGGGCACGCAGAACGGCACGCCCGCCGAGGCCGCACCCGCCCGCCCGCTGCCCGGCAACGCGGCGTACGTCATCCACACCTCCGGCTCCACCGGGACGCCCAAGGGCGTGGTGGTCACCCACCGCGCCGTGGCCAACCTCGCCGCGTGGGCGGCGGCCGAGCTCGGCCCCGAGGCCTTCTCCCGGGTACTCGGCTCCACCTCGCTCTCCTTCGACCTGTCCGTCTTCGAGCTCCTGGTGCCGCTGTTCGTCGGCGGCAGCGTCGACCTGGTCGACAACCTGCTGGCGCTGCTGGAACGCCCGGACTGGTCCGGCAGCCTGGTCAACACCGTGCCGTCGGTGTACCAGCAGGTCGCCCGGGCCGAGTGGGTGCGCGAGCGGGCGCAGACCTACGTGTTCGCCGGCGAGCCGCTGCCCGCCGCACTGGTCCGCCTGGTGCACGCCCGCAACCCGCAGGCCCGGGTGCTCAACCTCTACGGGCCCACCGAAGCCGTCGTGTACGCCACGGCCGGGGCGTGCCCGCCCGGTGTGCCCGGGGAACCGTCGATCGGCGTGCCGGTCGGCAACGTGCGGGCCCACGTCCTCGACCCGGCCCTGCGGCCCGCGCCGCTGGGCGTCGCCGGCGAGCTCTACCTGGCCGGCGACCACCTGGCCCGGGGCTACGCCCACCGGCCCGGTGCCACCGCCGCGCGCTTCCTCCCCGATCCGTTCGGCCCGCCCGGCGCCCGGATGTACCGCACCGGGGACCTGGCCCGCTGGAGCGCCGCCGGGGAGCTGGAGTACCTCGGCCGTACCGACCACCAGGTGAAGGTCCGCGGCCACCGGATCGAACTCGGCGAGATCGAGGCCCGGTTGACCGCCCTGGCCGGCGTCCGGCAGGCGGTGGTGGTCGCCACCGACGACGGCGAGGGCGACCGTCGGACCACGGCCTTCCTGGTGGCCGACGACGGCCACCCGGCCGATCCGGATGGCCTCCGGGCCGCGTTGCGCGCGGAACTGCCCGCCCCGGTCGTGCCGGCCGCACTGGTCTTCCTCGACGCCCTTCCGACCACCACCAGCGGCAAGACCGACCGGACCGCGCTCGCCGCCCTGGCGGCCGCGCCCGGGACCCGGTCGGAGACCCGCGCGGTCGCCGGCGCCACCCGTACCCAGGTGCTGCGTGAGCTCTTCGCCGGCGTGCTCGGCCTGCCCGAAGTCGGCCCGGACGACAGCTTCTTCGTCCTCGGCGGCGACAGCATTCGCTCCATCAAGCTGCTCCGCCGGGCCCGCCGGGCCGGGCTGGCGCTCGCCCCGGAGGACGTGTTCGCGCACCCGACCCCGGCCGGACTCGCGGCGGTCGCCACCCCGCTCGACCCGGCCGCCCCCGGCCGGCCCGCCGAAGGCGAGCTGCTCCCGCTGGACGCCGCCGAACGCGCCTGGCTGCGGGCCCGGTTCCCGGGCCACCGGGACGTGCTGCCGCTGACCCCGCTCCAGGAGCGGCTGCTCTTCTCCCCGCACGGCCACGGTGGCGGCGACGCCTACGTGATGCGGCTGTGGATGGACCTCGACGGGCGGCTCGACCCGGTGGCACTGCGCGGGGCCGTCGAGGCGTTCTGCCGCCGCCACCCGAACCTGTCGGCCGGGTTCGTCCGCCTCCCCGGCGGCCGACCGGTCCAGGTCGTGCCGGACCGCCTCCCGCCGTTCACGGAGGTGGACCTCAGCGGTCTGGCGCCGGCCGAACAGGAGGCGGAGACCGAGCGGTTGGCCGCCGAGGACCGCACCACCCGCTTCGACCCGGCCGACCCGCCGCTGATCCGCTTCACCCTGCTGCGGCTCGGACCGGAGCGGTACCGCCTGGTGCTGGTCGCCCACCACACCCTGATCGACGGCTGGTCCAACCAGCTCCTCCTGCCGGAGCTGTTCACGCTGTACCGCGACCCGGCCGGGCTGGCCGAGCCGGTGCCGCTGCGCGACCACCTGGCCTGGTTGGCGGGCCGGGACCACGAGGCCGCCCGCCGCGCGTGGCGCGAAGCCCTGGCCGAGCCGCTCGAACCCACCCTGGTGGTGCCGGCCGGGCTGCCGCCCGCCACCGGCTGGCCGGGCCGCCGCTACCGGCTCCTGGGCGGGCCGCGCACCGAGCGGCTCGGCGCCCTCGCGGCCGGACTGGGCGTCACCCTCAACACCGTGCTGCAGGCCACCTGGGCGCTGATGCTGGCCGAGCGGACCGGCCGCCCCGACGTGGTGTTCGGGATCATCGTCTCCGGCCGCTCGCCCGAGCTACCGGGTTCCGAGTCCGTCATGGGGTTCCTGATCAACACCCTGCCGCTGCGGATCACCCTGCGGGAGGACGAGTCGCTGGCCGGGCTGCTGACCCGGGTCCAGCGCGAGCAGGCTCGGCTGATCGCCCACCAGCACCTGGGAATCCCCGAGATCCAGCGGGCGACCGGGCTCGGCGAGATCTTCGACACCGTCATGGTGTACGAGAACTTCCCGCAGTCCGGCGACCAGAGCGACGTGCTCCCGGGGGTGCGAATCGCCGCCTCCGGCAGCGAGACGGCCGCGCACTACCCGCTGACGCTGATGGCGATACCGCGCGACGGCGGGCTGGAGCTCGACGTCCTGCACCGCGAGGACGTCGTCGACGTCGAGGGCGCCGACGCCCTGCTGGCCCGGGTGCTGGAGCTGCTCGACACCCTCACCGCCGAACCCGGCACCGCCGTCGGCGCCCTCGGCCTGCTCAGCCCCTGGCCCGCGGCCGCCGGGCCCGCCCCGGTGCGCGCGGCCGACCCCGCCCCGGCGCGCACGACCGACCCCGCCGAGGCGGCCGACGGCCCGGAGCCCATGCTGGCCCCCCTGCTGCCGCTGCGCTCGACCGGCACCGGGGCGCCGCTGTTCTGCGTGCACGCGGCCGCCGGGATCGGTTGGACGTACGGGGCACTGCTGGGGCCGCTCGGCGACCGGCCGCTCTACGCCCTGCAGTCCCGCGGCCTCGACGGCCGGGGCCCGCTGCCGGCCAGCGTGGAGGAGGTGGCCGAGGACTGCCTGCGGGAGATCCGCGCCGTCCAGCCCGAGGGGCCCTACCACCTGCTCGGCTGGTCGTTCGGCGGCCTGGTCGCCTACGCCGTGGCCACCCGGCTGCAGGAGCAGGGCGCGGAGGTGGGGCTGCTCGCCCTGCTCGACAGCTACGTGCTCGCCGACCTGCCCGCCCGGACGGCGGCCGAGGTCCTCGAGGAACAGGGACAGGTCCGCAACGCCCTGCTGAGGCTGGCCGGCGTCGACCGCCCCGCCGACGTGCCCGCGCCGACCGCCGAGGAGTTCCTCGCACTCGCCGGGGAGTCCCACTCCCCGCTCTCGGTCTTCTCCGAACGCCACCTGACCGCGCTCGCCGAGGTCTACGACAACAACGTCCGGCTCGGCCGGGCCTACCGTCCCGGCCGGTACCACGGCGACCTGCTCCTGATCGAGGCCGTCCCCGAGACCAGCGGGCCCGTCCAGGACCCGGAGAGCTGGCTGCCCTACCTGGGCGGCCGGCTGCTGCGGCACCGGACCGACCACGGCCACCAGGACCTCGGCGGCCCGGCCGCCCTGGTCGACCTCGCCCCGGCGCTGCTCGACCGGCTCGGCGGTCCGGCCGGGCCGCGCGGGCCGGAAAGGAACTGACGCATGCCCACTCGACGCCACCCGCTCACGGCGCCGCAGACGGGGATCTGGTTCGGCCACGAGGCCGACCCCACCCGGCGGCGGTACACCGCCGGTCAGTACGTCCAGATCCACGGCGCGATCGACGAGGAGCTGTTCGAACGCGCGCTGCGCGGCGTGGTGGCCGGCAGCGAGAGCATGCGGGTGCGCTTCGAGCCCACCGCCGACGGCGCCGTCCAGCTCGTCGAGGACGCCGCCGACTGGCCGCTGCACCGGCTCGACCTGCGCCACCACGAGGACCCGGCCGCCGCCGCCCGGGAGTTCACCACCGCCGGGCTCGCCCACGCGTACGACCTGACCGCAGGCCCGCCCTTCGACTTCCACCTCCTGCGGACCGGCGAGGCGGAGTACCTGTGGTACCTGCGGATGCACCACATCCTGTGCGACGGGGTGGGCGCGGCCGGGCTGATGCGCCGGGTGGCGGCCGAGTACACGGCACTGCGCGCGGGCGAGCCGGCCACCACCGGCGTGCACGACCCGCTCTCGGCCCTGCTCGACGACGACGCCGCGTACCGGGCCTCCGCCCGGTTCCGCACCGACGCCGAGTTCTGGGCCGAGGAGTTGGCCGGCCTCGCCGACCCGACCCGCCTCGCGGGCGGGCGCGGCGGCCTGACCGGCTCCGGCGCGACCGGCCCCGGCGCGCGCCCGCCGGTCGCCGTCCGGACGGAGTTGTCCGCCGAGCGCTGGGCCGCCGTCCGGGAACGGGCCGGGGCGGGCTGGACCACGCTGTTCCCGGCCGCGCTGGCCGTCGCGCTGCACGCCGACACCGGCGAGCGCGCGGCGGCGATCGGCCTCGGTGTCCGCGGCCGGGACGCCGCGCTGGCCCGGCGGGCCTTCGGCATGACCGCGAACGTCGTCCCGCTGCGGCTCGCCGTCGACCCGGCCGGCACGGTCGCGGACCTGGTGTCGGCCACGGCGGACCGGGTCCGCGCCGCCCTGCGCCGCCAGCGCTACCGCTTCGAGGACATGCTCCGCGACACCTCCGCCGTCCGGGGCGACCGGCCGCTGGTCGGCCCCACCCTGAACCTGTTGCCCCTCGACCTGGGCCTGCGGTTCGACGGGATCCCGGCCACCGTGCACGAGGTCTCGCCGGGCCTGCCCGAGGACTTCGCCCTCGGCGTCTACGACAACGGCCGGGACACCCTGCCGGTGTTCGCCGACGCCGTCGGCGCGTACGGCGAGGACACCGTCCGGGCCCACCTGGACCGGCTGCTCGACCTCGTCACGGCGCTGGCCGAGGCCCCGGACGGCCTCCCGGTCGGCCGGCTGTGCGCCGGCGGCGGGGGAGCCCTGCCGGTACCCGCGCCCGCGCCCGCCGGTACCGACCAGGACGGCGACACCCTGGTGTCGCTGTTCGAACGGCAGGCCGCCGCCCGCCCGGACGCGCCCGCCGTGGTGCTCGGCGAGACCGTCCTGAGCTACCGCGAACTCGACCGGCGCGCCGACCGGTTGGCCCGCCGGCTCGCCGCCCGGGGCGTGCGCCGCGGCGACCTCGTCGGCGTCGCCCTGCACCGCTCGCCGGAGCTGGTGGCCGCGCTGCTCGGCGTCCAGAAGGCCGGCGCCGGCTACCTGCCGCTGGACCCGGACTACCCCGTCGAGCGGCTGCGCGCGACGATCGACGACGCCGCACCCCGGCTCGTGGTGACCGACGCCTCCGCGCGGGCGGCGCTCCCGGACGGCGTCGAGACCCTGCCCGTCGACGGCGGGGACGAGCCCGCCGACCGGGAGCAGGCGGTGCCGGAGCGCCCCGGCCCGGACAGCGTCGCCTACGTCGTCCACACCTCCGGCTCGACCGGCCGGCCCAAGGGCGTCCTGGTCACCCACCGCAACGTCACCCGGCTGCTCGCCACCACCGCCGACCGGTTCGGCTTCGGACCGGACGACACCTGGACGCTGTTCCACTCCTACGCCTTCGACTTCTCCGTCTGGGAGCTGTGGGGCGCCCTGCTGCACGGCGGCCGGCTGGTCGTCGTCCCCCGGGACACCGCCCGCTCGCCCGAGGAGTTCCTGCACCTGCTCGCCGACGAACGGGTCACGGTGTTGAACCAGACCCCCTCGGCGTTCACCCAGCTGGCCGCCGCCGACGCCGCCCACCCCGGCCCGAGCGCCCGGCTCGCCCTGCGCTACGTCGTCTTCGGCGGCGAGCAGCTCGAACCGTGGCGGCTCGCGGACTGGTACCTGCGCCACCCGGACGACGCGCCCCGGCTGGTCAACATGTACGGCATCACCGAGACCACCGTGCACGTCACGGCCGGCGACCTGGACGCCGCCGCGACCGCCGCCGGCACCGCGACCGTCGGCGAGGCGCTGCCGGACCTGCGGGTCCACCTGCTGGACGCCGCCCTGCGCCGGGTGCCCGACGGCCTGCCGGGCGAGCTGTACGTGGCCGGCCCCGGCCTCGCCCGCGGCTACCTCGGCCGCCCCGCCCTGACCGCCGGGCGCTTCGTCGCCGACCCGTTCGGGCCGCCCGGCACGCGCATGTACCGCAGCGGGGACCGCGCCCGCCGCCGCCCCGACGGCGAACTGGAACACCTCGGCCGCACCGACCGGCAGGTGAAGATCCGCGGCTACCGGATCGAGCCGGGCGAGATCGAGGCCGTGCTCGCCGCGCTGCCCGGAATCTCCGGCGCCGTCGTCCTGGCTACCGAACGGGAGCCCGGGCACCGGACACTGACCGCCTATCTGCTCGGCACCCGGGAGGCCGTACGGGAGGCCGCCGGCCGCGCGCCGCAGGTGCTCCCGCAGCACCTGGTGCCGGCCGCCCTGCACGCCGTCGACGCCTTCCCGCTGACCGCCAACGGCAAGCTGGACGAGCACCGGCTGCGGGCCCTGGCCGCCGCCCCGGCGGACGGCCGCGGCGATGGCCGGGACGGCGGCCGGGGCCGGGCGCCGCGCGGGGAGCGCGAGCTGCGGCTGCACCGGCTGTTCGCCGAACTGCTCGGCGCCGACGGCTTCGGCGCGGACGAGAGCTTCTTCGCCCTCGGCGGCGACTCGCTCACGGCGAACCGGCTGGTGGTCCGCGCCCGGGCCGAACTGCCCGCCGAGCTGACCATCCGGGACGTCTTCGCGGCGCCCACGGTGGCCGGCCTGGCGGCCCGGATCGGCGCTCGGAGCGGCGCCGGCCGGGGTGCTGCCGAGGCCGTGCCGCCGGCCGGCTCCGAGCGCCCGCAGGCCGGCCCTCGGCCCGAGCGGATCCCGCTCTCGTACGCCCAGCGCGGCCTGTGGTTCCTGCACCGGCTCGGCGACCAGGAGTCGACCTACCACGTCCCGCTGGCCGCCCGACTGACCGGGCCGCTCGACCTGGCGGCGCTGCGGGCCGCCGCGGGTGACGTCCAGCGGCGGCACGAGAGCCTGCGCACGGTGTTCCCCGCCGCCGACGGCCGGCCCAGCCAGCGGATCCTCGACGACCCGCCGGTCCCGCTGACCGTCCGGCGCCTCGAACCGGACTCCCTGGACGCGGCGTTCGCCGAGGAGGTGCACCGTCCGTTCGACCTCGAAGCGGGCCCGCCCTGGCGCCTGGCCGTCCTCGGCACCGGGCCCGAGGAGCACGTCCTGCTGATCGTCCTGCACCACATCACCGCCGACGAGCAGTCGCTGCTCCCGCTGACCCGCGACCTGGCCGCCGGCTACGCCGCCCGGGCCCGCGGCCGGACCCCCGAGTGGCCCCGACTGCCGCTCCAGTACGCCGACTTCGCGCTCTGGCAGCACCGCACGCTCGGCGCCACCGACGACCCCGGCAGCCCACTGGCAGCCGAACTGGCCCACTGGCGCGAGGTGTTGAGAGGCGCGCCGGAGCGCACCGCGCTGCCGGTGGACCGCGAGCCGCCGGCCGGGACGGCGCTGCGCGGGGCCGCCGCCGAGTTCCACTGGGACGTCGAACTGGTCTCCGCCGCATCGAATTTGGCGGCCCGGCAGGGGGCGACCCTGTTCATGGTGCTGCACGCGGCCGTCGCCTGCCTGCTCGCCCGGTCCGGCGCGGGCACCGACCTCGTGCTCGGCACGGTCACGGCCGGTCGCGCCGAACCGGCCCTGGACGACCTGGTCGGCTACTTCGCCCAGCCGCTGGCCCTGCGCACCGACCTCTCGGGCCGCCCGGGCTTCGCGGAACTGCTCGACCGGGTCCGGCACGCCGACCTCACCGCCTTCGCCCACGACCGGGCGCCGTTCGACCGGGTGGTGGACGCGCTCGCGCCCGACCGCGAACTCGGCCGCCACCCGCTGTTCCAGGTCATGATCACCCTGCACGCCGGGCGCCGGCCCGCCGTCACCCTGCCCGGGCTGGTCGGACGGCCGTACCGACCCGAGCGGGTGATGGCCAAGTTCCCGCTGCTCTTCGAGTTCACCGAGCAGCCGGACGGGACGGTCCACGGCGTCCTGGAGTACAGCACCGGCCACTTCCGCCCGGAGACCGCCGAGCGGCTGGCGCAGGGCCTCGGCCGGCTGCTGGCGGACGCCCTGGCCGATCCGTCGGCGCCGTTCGACGGCCTGGACGCCCCGGACCCCCTGGGGGCCCCGGACGCCCTTGGCTCCTCCGGCGCGGCGGGAGCGCTCGCCGCGCCCGCCGCCGGCTCCTCGCGACCTGCCGCCGGGCCGGGGCCGGGCGCGGGACCGGACGGCAGGTCGGACGGCTGGTCGGACGGCTGGTCGGACGGCGGGTCTCCGGCCGAGGAGCAGCTGCGGACGCTGTTCGGGACCGTTCTGGGCCGGGAGCGCCCGGGGCCGTCGGAGGGGTTCTTCCGGCTGGGCGGAGACAGCATCCTGGCCATCCAACTGGCCACCCGGGCCCGGGCGGCGGGGGTGCCGATCACGCCGAAGGACGTGTTCACCCACCAGACCCCGCGCGCCCTCGCCGACGCGGCCGGCGGTGCCCCGGCCGCCCGGCCGGCGGTGCCCGTGCCCTCGGGCGGGAGCCTGCCGTCCGCGTCTTCGGGCGGGCCACTGGCGCCCACGCCGATCGCGGACTGGCTGGCGGCCCGCGGCGGTCCGATCCACGGCTACGCCCAGTCTTTGCTGTGCGAGGTGCCGCCCGGCGCCACCGAGCAGACCCTGCGCACCGCCCTCCACCACCTCGTCGACCACCACGACGCGCTGCGGATGCGCCTGACCGGGGCACCGGGCGAGCCGCTCGCCTTCGAGATCCGCCCCGCCGGGTCCGTCCCGGCGGCCCCGCTGCTGCACCGGATCGACCTCGACCGCGAGGGCCTCCCCCTGGGCCCCGACGGCGACCCGGGGCCGGCCGTCCTGGAGCTGGTCGCGGAACAGCGGCGCGACGCCCGACGCCGGCTCGACCCGTACCGGGGCGAGCTGCTGCGGGCGGTCTGGTTCGACGGCCGCCACGGCGGCCTCCTGCTGGTGGTGATCCATCACCTCGCCGTCGACGGGGTCTCCTGGCGGATCCTGCTCGACGACCTCGCCCAGGCCCACCAGGCCGCCACGTCCGGCCGCCCGGCCGCCCTCGCCCCGGTGCCCGTCACGGCGGCCGACTGGTCCCGCGCGCTGCGAGCCGCCGAGGTGGACCCGGCGGTGGCCGCCGACCGCACCCACTGGCACGGGCTGCTGATCGCCGGCACCGGCACGATCGGCACCCGGCCGCTGGACCGCGCCCGCGACACCACGGCCGGCGCCGGATCCCTGCGCACCACCCTGGACGGCGGCCCCACCGCCGCCCTGCTGACCGACCTGCCCGACCGACTGGGCGCCGCCGTACCGGAGATCCTGCTCGGCGCCCTGGCCGCCGCCCTGCGCGGCTGGCGGGCCCGCACCACCGGCGGCCCGCTCCTGGTGGACGTCGAGGGCCACGGCCGCGACCCGGAACTCCCCGCCCTCGACGGCCTCGACCTCTCCCGGACGCTGGGCTGGTTCACGGTGATCCACCCCGTCCTGCTGGACGTCGGCCCGGCCGAACCCGCCACCCCGGGCCCGGTCTCCGCCGACGACCTGTCCCGCGCCGTCGCGGCCGCCCGCGAGCGGCTGCGGGCCACCCCCCACCGGGGCCTGACGTACGGTCTGCTCCGGCGCTCCGGCGCCCTGCCCGAGCGTTCGGCCCCGATCGCCTTCAACTACCTGGGCCGCTTCGACACCACCCGGCGCGGCCCCTGGCAGCCGGTCCCCGGCACGCTCCGGGGCGAGTCCGACCCGGCCCTGCCGCTCGCGCACACCCTCTCGGTGGACGCCTTCGTGGAGGCCGGCCCGGACGGACCGCGGCTGCGGGTCGAGTGGGCCTGGCCGGCCGGCGTGCTCGACGCCGAGTCCGTCGGCGAACTCGCCGCCCGCTGGGAGCAGGCACTCACCGCGCCGCTGCCCGGGCAGGGCGGGGGCGCCGACACCTCCGGGGGATCCGCGGCCGTTGCCGACTCGGCGCGCGCGGTTTCGTTCGAGCGGGACGGGGCCTCCGACGCCCCCGGCGGGTCGGCGGCCGCCGCCGTCGCCGAGGTGCTGCCCGCCACCCCGCTCCAGACCGGCCTGCTGTTCCACTCCCGCTACGCCGTCCGCGACGGGCACCGCGATCCGTACGTCGTGCAGCTCGTCCTCGACCTCACCGGCGCGATCGACCCGGAGCGGCTGCACGAGGCCGCCCGGCGGCTGCTCGTGCGCCACCCGCAGCTCGCCGGGGCCTTCACCACCGGCGAGTCCGGGCCGCCGCAGCAGGTCGTCCCTGCGGCGGTGGCCCTGCCGTGGCGAAGCCTGGACCTCGCCGACCGGCCCGAGCCGGAGCGGTCCGTCGTCGCCCGGCGGCATGCGGAGGAGGACCGCAGGCCGTTCGCCGTCGACACGCCGCCGCTGATCCGCTTCACCCTGCTCCGGCTGGCCGCCGACCGCTGGCGGCTCGTCTTCACCCACCACCACCTGCTGCTGGACGGCTGGTCGGTACCGATCGTGCTGCGCGAACTGCTCGTGCTGCACCAGGGCGCCGAGCTGCCCCCGGCGCCGTCCTACCGCGCCTACCTCGACTGGTTGGCCGGGCAGGACGACGCGGCCGCCCGCGACGCCTGGCGCGCCGCCCTCGCCGGAGCCGAGCCCACCCGGGTCGGCCGACCCGGGCGAGCCGGCAGCTCCGCCGCCGACGGCGTGCCCGCCCTGCCCACCATGGCCGCCGAAGTCGGCCTGGCCGAGGGTGTTCCCGCCGCCGTCTCCGACGACCCGTCGACGACCGTCTTCACCCTGCCCGCCGAGCTCACCGCCGGGCTGCGGGCGCGCGCCGCGCGGTGGGAGGTGACGCTCGGCTCGCTGGTGTCGACGGCGTGGGTCCTGGTGCTCTCCCACCTCACCGGCCGCGACGACGTCCTGTTCGGCACCACCGTCGCCCAGCGCCCGGCCGAACTGCCGGACGCGGAACGGCTCGTCGGCCTGCTGATCAACACCGTCCCGGTCCGGGCCCGGCTGCACCCCGGCGAGCCGCTGCGCGAGCTCGCCGTCCGGCTGCAGCGGGAGCGCACCGAGCTGCTGGACCACGAGCACCTGGGGCTCGCCGCCGTCGAGGAGGTCGTCGGCGCCGGGCGGCTCTTCGACAGTTCCCTGGTCTTCGAGAACTACCCGCTGGACGAGACCGGGTTCGCCGAGCCCGTGCCGGGCCTGCGGATCGGTGCCGTCGAGCCGTACGACGGCACCCACTACCCGCTCTCGCTGGTGGTGTTGCCGCGTCGGGACGGCCTGGACGTGCGGCTCCAGCTGCGCCCCGCCGAACTGGACCGGCACCTCGACGCGGACCGGCTGCGCACCCTGCTGACCACCGCCTGCGCCACCCTGGCCGGTCCGGGCGCGGACGCCCTGACCACCGGCCGGGTGGACCTGCTGCCACCCGTCCAGCGGGCCGGGCTGCGGGCCTGGGGCACCGGCCCCTCGGCCGTCGCCGAACCGTCCTCCGTCGGCGCGCGGTTCGAGCGGCTGGCCGCCGACCACCCCGACCGGGTCGCCCTGCGGCACGGCGACGGCACCACCATCGCCACCACCACCTACGGCGAGCTCAACGCCGACGCCAACCGGCTGGCCCACCACCTGGCCGGCCTCGGGGTGCGGCCCGGGACACGGGTCGCCCTGCAACTCCCGCGTTCCCCGGAGGTGCCGGTGGCGATGCTGGCGCTGGCCAAGCTCGGCGCCGTCTGCGTCCCGCTGCACCAGGCGTTCCCGGCCGAGCGGCTGCGGGCGCTCGCCGCCGAGGCGGGCACCGAACTGCTGCTGGACGCCGCCCTGGTGGCGGCGGCCCGGCAGGCGGGCGGGAGCCCGGGCAACCCCGGCCCGGCCGTGTTGCCCGGGCAGGTCGCCCAGCTGCTGTACACCTCGGGCTCGACCGGCCGCCCCAAGGGCGTCGCCGTCACCCACCGCAACATCCTCGCCCTGGCCGACGACCCGCTCTGGCACGGCCCCGACCACGACCGGGTGCTGTTCCACTCGCCGCACGCCTGGGACCTGATGGTGTACGAGCTGCTGATGCCGTTGCTGACCGGACGCCAGGTGGTGGTGGCCCCGCCCGGCGAGCTGGCCCCGGCGGACTACGCCCGGGCCGTCGAGCAGGGCGGCGTCACCGCCGCCTGGCTGACCGCCGGCCTGTTCGACGTGCTCACCGAGCAGATCCCGGCGGCCCTCGCCCGGCTGCTCCTGATCTGCACCGGGGGCGACGTCGTCCCCCCGGCGGCGGTCGCCCGGGCCCGGCGGGCCGCCCCCGACCAGCGGCTGCTCGACCTGTACGGACCGGTGGAGAACACCACCTTCGCCCTGGGCTACGAGATCCCGGCCGGTCCGGTCCGCGAGGACGAGGCCGTCCCGATCGGCCGCCCGCTCGCGGGCACCCGGGTGCTGGTGCTGGACGCCGCCCTGCGCCCGGTGCCGCCGGGCGTCCCCGGTGAGATCCACCTGGGCGGCGAGGGCCTGGCCGAGGGCTACCACGGTGCCCCGGCCCGTACCGCCGAGCGCTTCATCGCCGACCCGTACGGCCCGCCGGGAGGCCGGCTGTACCGCACCGGCGACCTGGGCCACTGGGACGTCGAGGGCCGGCTGCACTTCCTCGGGCGCGCCGACCGGCAGCTGAAGATCAACGGCTTCCGGATCGAGCCGGGCGAGATCGAGGCCGCGCTTTGCGCCGAACCCGGGGTGACCGCCGCCCGGGTGGTGCCGCACGGGGCCGGCCCGGCGGGCCGTTCGCTGGTGGGGTACCTGGTCGCCGACCGGCCGCTGGCCGTCGGCGAGCTGCGCCGCCGGCTGGCCGAGCGCCTGCCGCGCCATCTGGTGCCCGCCGTGCTCGTGCCGGTCGACGCGCTGCCGCTGGACGCCAACGGCAAGGTCGACACGGCCGCGCTGCGGCCGCCGCCGGAGCAGCCGGCCCCGGCGCCGGCCCGCACACCCCGCCGGGAGGTCCTGGCGGCGCTGTTCGCGGAGGTGCTGCGGGTGCCCTCGGTCGCGCCGGAGGACGACTTCTTCGCCCTCGGCGGCAACTCGATCGCCGCGATGCGGCTGGCCGGGCGGATCCGGTCCACGCTGGGCGTCGACGTGCCGCTCAGCGAGCTGTTCGACGAGCCCACCGTGGCCGGGCTGGACCACCGGCTCGACCGCGCGGCCCGCACCGACCGCCGGGGCCCCGCCGCCCCGGTGCCGGGCGACCGCACGACCCGGCCCGAGCGGCTGCCGCTGGCCCCCGCCCAACTGCGCCTGTGGACCGCCAACTACCTGGGCGAGCACCGCCCGGACTACCTCACCACCCTGGCCCTCGATCTCACCGGCGGGCTCGACCCCGCCGCCCTGCGGTCAGCCCTCGGCGACCTGGTGGCCCGGCACGAGGCGCTGCGCACCGTGCTGCCGTACGGTCCGGACGGCCCCGAGCAGCGCGTCCTCGACCCGGCCGACGCCCTGGTCGAGGCCGCCGCCGAACCCCGCCCCGCCGACGTCCCGCCGGAGCGGCTGGACGCCTGGATCGCCGCCGAACTCGACCGCGGCTTCGACCTGTTGACCGAGCCGCCGCTGCGCACCGCCCTGCTGCGCAGCGCCCCGGACCGGCACACCCTGCTGCTGGTGCTGCACCACGTGGCGGTCGACGGACACGCGCTCGAACCGCTGCTGGCCGATCTGCGCTCCGCCTACGAGGCCCGGGCGGCGGGCCGGGCTCCGGTGTGGCCGGCGCCGGCCGTGCAGTACGCCGACTGCGCCCTGTGGCTGCGGGAGCGGCTCGGCGACGAGACCCGCCCCGACAGCCCGGCCACCCGGCAAGCGGCCTACTGGAGCGGCGAGTTGGCCGACCTGCCGCCGTGGCGTGGCCTGCCGGGCGCCACCGGCGACCCGGCGGCCGGGCCGGGCGCGGCCGGCACCGTCCGGTTCACCCTCGACCCGGCGGCGCACCGCCGGCTGGCGGCCGCCGCGCGGGCCTGCTCGGCCGGTACGGGGATGCTGCTGCAGGCGGCGTTCGCGGCCGCGCTGGGCGACCTCGGCGCGGGGCACGACCTCGCGCTCGGGGTGCCGCTGGCCGGCCGGGACGACGAGGCCGTGGACGGCGTGGTCGGCTGCCTGGTCAACACCGTGGTGCTGCGGGTGGACACGTCCCGCCGCTCCGCCGGGGACGCCCCTACCGGCACCCCGAGCGCCCGCACCCTGGTCGGGCGGGTCCGGGAGCGGCTGCTGGCCGCCCACGCCCACCAGGACCTGCCGTTCGACCGGGTGGTGGAGCTGGTCAACCCGGCCCGGGAGGCCGGGCGCCAGCCGCTGTTCGGGGCGGCCGTCTCCCATCTGGTGCGGGCCGACCCGGCCGGTGACCGGCGGTGGGCCGGCGCCGTGACGGTCGCCGAGCGGGCCGTCCCGGCCGCCCGTACCGCCGTCGACCTGCTGCTGCAGCTGGTGGAGCGGCGGACCGCGGCCGGCGCGCCCGGCGGGCTGGAGTGCGCCCTGGTGCACGCGCTGGACGGCTGCGACGAGCCGACCGCCCGGCGGGTGGTGGCCGCCTTCCGGCGGCGGGTCACCGAGTTCTGTGACGAGTTGAACGACGCCCCTACGAACGACGTTTCCGGTAACCACGAGATGAGGTCCCGATGAGCAGCACCAACCCCTTCGACGACGAGCAGGGCGCGTTCCTGGTCCTGGTGAACGAGGAGAACCAGCACGCCCTGTGGCCCGCCTTCGTCGACGTGCCCGCGGGCTGGCGCAGCGTGTTCGGCGAGGAGACCAGGCAGGCCTGCCTGGACTACGTCGAGAAGAACTGGACCGACCTGCGTCCGCGCAGCCTGGCGGACGCGATGGACACCCGGGTCGACTGAGCACAACCGGCCGCTCCATCAGGGCTGTTCCGCCCTGACTTAAGGATCTTCCGTCCCCCACCCGAGAACTGACAGCATGTCAGGGACGGGCGCGGGGTCGGCCCGCAGGAAGAGCCGCGGCGCGGCCGGGTCCCCCCACACCCGGCCGTGCCGCCGGCGCGCCGGCTCCGGAGCCCCGCAGGCACCCGATTGCCGCCCGTCCGGATCGCAGAGCCACCGCCTGTCGTTTGCAGCCCTCACGAGGAGTCACCCATGAACGCTGTCACACCGCGCCCTGCCGAGCGCACGGCCCGGCCCCGGCACTACCTGATGTGCCGCCCCAGCCACTTCGAGGTCACCTATGCGATCAACCCGTGGATGGACCCGGCGAAGCCGGTCGACACCGGACTCGCCGTCGCCCAGTGGGAGCGGCTGTACGCCCTCTACGGCGAGCTCGGCCACCGGGTGGAGCTGATCGACCCGATCCCGGGCCTGCCCGACATGGTCTACGCGGCCAACGGTGCCACCGTGGTGGACGGCAAGGTGCTCGGCGCGCGCTTCCGCAACGCGGAGCGGACCGCCGAGGGCCCCGCCTACCTGGAGTGGTTCCGCTCCCACGGCTACACCGAGCTGCACGACCCGGAGCACGTCAACGAGGGCGAGGGGGACTTCCTGGTCACCGCCGAGTACGTGCTCGCCGGGCGGGGCTTCCGCAGCACGCCGGCCGGCCACGCCGAGGCGCAGGAGTTCTTCGGCCGCCCGGTGATCGGCCTCCAGCTGGTCGACCCGCGCTACTACCACCTGGACACCGCGCTGGCCGTCCTGGACGGCGACGAGGTGATGTACCACCCGGAGGCCTTCTCCGAGGGCAGCCGCGAGGTGCTGCGCCGGCTCTTCCCGGACGCGGTGCTCGCCGACGCCGGCGACGCCGCGGTGTTCGGCCTCAACGCCGTCAGCGACGGCCGGCACGTGCTCCTGCCGGAGGCGGCCACCGGCCTCGCCGACAAGCTGCGCGAGCGGGGCTTCGAGCCGATCGGCGTCGACCTGTCCGAGCTGCTCAAGGGCGGCGGCAGCGTCAAGTGCTGCACGCTGGAGCTGCGCCACCGCGACTGACCGCCGTCCGCCCCCGGCGTCCGCCACGGCGACGCCGGGGGCGGAGGAACGCAACGGGCCGCGCGGGCCTCCCCCCGAGGAGGTCCGCGCGGCCCGGCGCCGTCATGGCCCGCCGCCGCGGTGCCACGCCGAACCGGCCCGGTACCGCCGCCCGGAGGCGGTGGTGCCGGGCCGGTCGCTCAGGTCGCCCCGCCGAACGGGCGGCCGGACAGGCCCTCGGGCCTGCCCGGCCGATCTTGCCGAACAAGCCCTAGACGGACGGCTCCGCGTGCGGCCGCCCGCTCTCGGCCCAGCGCTTCAGCAGGGCCGCCGCGGCGCCCGAGTCGACCGCCTCGGCGGCCCGGGGCAGCGCGGCCGCCAGCCGTTCGACGACCGGCAGGTCCGAGGGCGCGAGCGCCGCCAGGCCGGCCGCCGCGGAGAGCAGGACGGCGTCCCGGACGGGGCCCTGCTCGCCGTCCAGGACGGCGTGGACCACGCCCGCGTTGTGAGCCGCGTCGCCGCCGCGCAGCGCGTCCGGTGCCGCCGCCGCGATGCCCAGCTCGCGCGGGTCGAGCCGCTCCCGTACGACCCGGCCGCCGGCCGCCGACCAGATGGTCGAGGTGGTCGCGACGGACAGCTCGTCGAGGCCGTCGTCGCCCCGGAAGACCAGCGCGTCCACGCCCTCGCGGGCGAACACGGCGGCGATCAGCGGGCCGAGCCGGGGGTCGGCGACGCCGACCGCCATGGCCGCGGGCGACGCCGGGTTGGTCATCGGGCCCAGCGCGTTGAACACCGTCGGCACGCCCAACTCCTTGCGGGCGACGGCCGCGTGGCGAAACGCCGGGTGGAACGCCGGGGCGAAGCAGAAGCCGATCCCGACCTCGCGCACCGACCGGGCCACCTCCTCGGCGGAGAGCTCCAGCGCGATGCCGAGCCGCTCCAGCACGTCGGCCGAGCCGGAGGCGGAGGAGGCCGAGCGGTTCCCGTGCTTCACCACCCGGGCCCCGGCGGCGGCCGCCACGATCGCCGCCATGGTGGAGACGTTGACGGTTCGCGCGCCGTCCCCGCCGGTGCCGACGATGTCCAGCGCCGGCCCGGGCACGTCGACCCGCACCGTGTGCTCGCGCGCGGCCCGGACCAGGCCGGTGACCTCCTCGGCGGTCTCGCCCTTGGCCCGCAGCGCCACCAGGAAGCCGGCCAACTGCGCCGGGGCCGCCTCGCCGCGCATCACCTCGTCCATCGCCCAGGCGGTGTCGGCGGCACTCAGATCCGTACCGGCGATCAGCGCCGCGAGCAGCTGCGGCCAGGTTCGCGTTTCACAATTCGCAGTCACGGAGCACCCATTCCGCTTGTCGATTCCGATGTGCCTGGTCATCCGGTGGACCCGGCCGTCCGGTGTGTCCGACCGTCCGATGTGCCCGGTCAGCGGTCGGCGCCGACCGCGAGGAAGTTCTCCAGCAACTGCATGCCGCCGGTGGTGGTGATGCTCTCGGGGTGGAACTGCACCGACTCGATCGGCAGGCTGCGGTGCCGCATCCCCATGACGTAGCCGTCGTCGTCGGCGGTCGCGGTCAGCTCCAGCTCCTCGGGCAGTGGCCGGCTGACGATCAGCGAGTGGTAGCGGGTCGCGGTCAGGCTGTTGCCGAGGCCCGCGAACAGGCCGCGCCCGTCGTGCGTCACCGTGCTGGTGCGCCCGTGCATCAGCCGGTCGGCGACCTGGACCCGGCCGCCGAACGCCAGGCCGATCGCCTGGTGCCCCAGGCAGACGCCGAGCAGCGGGACCTTCCCGGCGAAGTGGTGGACCAGTTCGACGTGGCCGGAGGCCGCCGGGTGTCCGGGGCCGGGGCCGAGCACGATCGCGTCCGGTGCGGACGCGGCCAGCTGCTCCGGGGTGCGGGTGTGCGAGCGGACCACCTCGGTGTCCGCGCCGAGCGCCCGCAGGTACTGGTCGATGATGTGGACGAAGCTGTCCCGCGCGTCCACCAGCAGAACCTTCACGCCGTCAACTCCTCACCCGTCAGCGCCCAGTAGGAGGCGCCCAGCTTTGCCAGCGTCTCGTTCCACTCGCCCTCGGGGGTCGAGTCGGCCACGATGCCCGCGGAACTCTGCACGGAGTACACCGCGCCGTCGTGCGCGATGGTGCGGATGCACAGGGCCAGTTCGCTCCAGCCGCCGACGTCGATCAGGCCGACGGCGCCCGCGTAGGCTCCGCGCGGCTCCCGTTCGATCTCGTGGATGATCTCCATGGCGCGCAGCTTCGGCGCGCCGGTCATGGTGCCGGCCGGGAAGGTCGCGCACAGCGACCGCCAGACGTCGGCGTCCTCCTCCAGTTCGGCGCTGACCGTCGACACCAGGTGGAAGACGTGCGAGAAGGTCTCCACGACCATCAGCTCGTCCTCGGTCAGGGTGTGCGGGCGGCAGACCCGGCTGATGTCGTTGCGCGAGAGGTCGACCAGCATGACGTGCTCGGCCTGCTCCTTGGTGCTCGCCAGCAGGGCCTTGATCCGCCGCTCGTTCTCCTCCTCGTCGTGGTCCCGGCGGGTGGTGCCGGCGATCGGGCGCATCACGATCCGGCCGTCCTCGATCCGGAACAGCAGCTCGGGGCTGGCGCCGATCAGGCTGCCGTCGCCGTTCGGGAGCAGGTACATGTGCGGGGAGGGGTTGCGCGAGCGCAGCCGCCGGTAGACCTCGACCGGCGTCAGCGCGGTGCGGACGTCGATCCGGTGGCCGACCTGGATCTGGTAGATGTCGCCGACCCCGATGTGCTCCAGGCAGCGCCGGACCCAGCCGTGGAAGGTGTCGCGGTCCACGCTGTCGTGCACCGACTGCGGGCGGACGGCCGGCGGGCACGCGGCCTGCGGCGCCTGCCCGGCCACCTCCCGGGCCGCGCCCGCGACGTCGTGGCGGCCCGCTTCGCCGAAGGCCGGGCTGTCGGCGGTCCGCAGCACCGGCGTGCCCGCGGTGTCGTAGTGCACGCTGTCGCGGAACAGCGTCAGCACCGCGTCCGGGCGGGCCGGCGGCAGAGCCCTGGCGGGCAGGTCCTCCATGTGCCAGGCCGCGTCGTAGCCGAACCGGGCCAGGAAGCCGAACTGGAAGCGGTCGCCGGGCAGGCCCGGCTCCAGGCCGAACAGGCCCTGCGCACGCCGCAGGAACTCCCAGATCCCGGCCGAATCGGGGGCCTCCAGGCGCCCGGGGGCGTCCGCGGCGGGGGACAGGCCCGCCGCCTCGGCGGTCGCCCGCAGCGCCGCGGCGATCTCCGCCGACCCGTCGATCTCCAGGTACGAGCCGTACAGCCGGATCTCGGCGAGCGGGCCGCAGCCGACCACGGCCGGCCCGCCCTGCCGGCCGGACTCGGTCAGGCTCTCCAACAGGTACACCTGCTCCGGGCCGAGCCGCTCGCTCAGCCGGGTGTACAGCTCCAGCGGGTCGTGCGCGGGCAGCGGCTCGGTGCCGAGCCGGACGGCGAACGGAGGGTGCGATGGCGCGTCTGGCATCGGAATCCTCATCGTGAAAGGCCGGCTGGGTACGGCCGGTGAACGAATGACCCCCAGTCAATCCGCTCGCCCGGGAAGGCGGTCAGACCAGTTCCGCGGTGCGGGAGCAGGCCAATTCGCGGACGCTTGACCTTCTTTCCGCGGCCGGGCTGCAATGAGCGGGCCAGCGATTTCCGTTCCCATCCGAGGGCCGTGATGAATCGAATTCCGCAGACCGGAGCACGTGCCGCCTGGCGTTCCCTCCCGGCGGCCCAGCAACCGCAGTGGCCGGACCAGGTGGCGCTGCGCGAGGTGGTCGCCGACCTGTCGGCCGCCCCGCCCCTGGTCCTCGCCGAGGAGTGCGACCGGCTGACCGAGCGGATGGCCGCCGTCGCCGCCGGCGAGGCGTTCGTCCTGCAGGGCGGCGACTGCGCCGAGACCTTCGAGGGGCTCACCGCCGACGGGGTCACCGCCAAGCTGCGGACCCTGCTGCAGATGGCGGTGGTGCTGACCTACGCGAGCGGCGTCCCGGTGGTGAAGATCGGCCGACTGGCCGGGCAGTACGCCAAGCCCCGTTCCCAGCCGGACGAGACCCGGGACGGCCTCAGCCTGCCGTCCTACCGGGGCGACGCGGTCAACGGGCCGGACTTCACCGAGCAGGCCCGCCGCCCGGACCCGGCGCGGCTGCGGCGGATGTACGAGGCCTCGGCGGTCACCCTCAACCTGGTCCGCGGCTTCGCGGCCGGCGGCAGCGCCTCCCTCTACCAGGCCCACCAGTGGAACCGGGGCTTCCTGGCGGACTCCGCCGAGGGCCGCCGCTACGAGGAACTGGCCGACGGCGTGGACCGCGCGCTGCGCTTCCTGCAGGCCTGCGGCTGCGACCCGGCCGGGCTGCTGGAGGCCGAGTTCTTCGCCAGCCACGAGGGGCTGCTGCTGGACTACGAGCAGGCCCTCACCCGCACCGACCCGCGCACCGGGGCGGAGTACGCCACCAGCGGGCACCTGCTCTGGGTGGGCGAGCGGACCAGGGGCCTGGACGACGCGCACATCGCCTACTTCGCCGGGCTCAGCAACCCGGTCGCCGTCAAGCTCGGTCCCGGGACGACCGCGGACGAGGTCCTCGGCTACGTCGACCGCCTCGACCCCGACCGCCGGCCCGGCCGGCTGACCTTCGTGGTGCGGATGGGCGCG
Organism: Kitasatospora sp. NPDC087314; assembly: GCF_044744365.1. Taxonomy (NCBI): domain Bacteria; kingdom Bacillati; phylum Actinomycetota; class Actinomycetes; order Kitasatosporales; family Streptomycetaceae; genus Kitasatospora; species Kitasatospora sp. NPDC087314. The sequence continues at coordinate 576,579 of NZ_JBIUYE010000002.1, read as the reverse complement.
GGCCGGGTGCGCGAGCTGCTGCCGCCGCTGGTGGAGAAGGTCACGGCGGAGGGCGCGCGGGTCGCCTGGATCTGCGATCCGATGCACGGCAACACCGTGCAGACCGAGGACGGCCGCAAGACCCGCCGCTTCGACGACATCCTGGACGAGGTCGCCGGCTTCTTCGAGGTGCACCGCGAGCTGGGCACCCACGCCGGCGGCATCCACGTCGAACTCACCGGCGACGACGTCACGGAGTGCCTCGGCGGCGGTGACCGGGTCCGCGCCGAGGACCTGCACCAGCGCTACGAGACGGCCTGCGACCCGCGGCTGAACCACCGTCAGTCCCTCGACCTCGCCTTCCGGGTGGCGGAGCTGATGAAGGCCTGAGACCGGGCCGCGGACGGCCGGGCGGCACCTGCCGATCCGGCCGTCCGGCTTTTTCCGGCCGTTCCCCCGTCGGCTACCCGGGAGTACGGGCGGCGGCAAGGGTCCGTCAGGCGGCGTGTTTTGAGGAGAACTGAAAGTCGTTGCCCCGTTGACGTGGCCGTCCTTAGAGTGCCTTGCGATCTGCGCCTGTTCCTCTGGGGGGAGTGGAAACGGTGGGGCACCGACCTGGTTCCGGTATACGCCACGACGGCGGTCAATCACCCGCGCCCCGGGTCGAGTACCGCATTCTCGGCCCGTTGGAGGCGCTCGTCGGCGGCAAACCGCTGAACCTCGGCGGGATCCGCCAGCAGACGGTGCTCGCCGCCCTGCTCCTCGACGTCAACCGGGTGGTCAGCGTCGACCGCCTGGTGCGAGCCCTCTACGAGGAGGCCCCGCCGGCCACCTCCCGGGCCCAGCTCCAGATCAGCGTCTCCGCGCTGCGCCGCCTGTTCGCCGCGCACGGCCTCTCCGACGTCATCACCACCCACCCGCAGGGCTACATGGTGAAGGCGGCGGACGACCAGCTCGACCTGTTGCAGGCCCGCGGCCTGGTCGGCCGGGCGCGGGCGCTGCGCGACCAGGGGCGCAAGGCGGAGGCCGCCGGCTTCTTCCGCCAGGCGCTCGGGCTCTGGCGCGGCGACGCCCTCGGCGGCCTGCCCAGCGAGGTGATCCGCTCCGCCGCCGGCCAGCTCACCGAGCAGTGGGCCGGCGCCACCGAGGAGTGCATCCAGCTCGAACTCGCGCTCGGCGGGCACGGTGCGCTCGTCGGCGAACTCCTCGGCCTGGTCGAGGAGTTCCCGCTGCGGGAGCGGATGCGCGGTCAGCTCATGCTGGCGCTCTACCGCTCCGGGCGCCAGGCCGAGGCCCTGCGGGTCTACCGCGACACCCGCCAGTGGATGATCGACGAGCTGGGCGTCGAACCGGACCCCCGGCTGCAGCGGCTCGAACACGCGATCCTCGCCACCGACCCCGGGCTCGACCTCCCCGACACCCGCCCGGAAGCCGCCCCCGCCGTCCCGGCGGCCGCGCCCGTCGCCGGCGTGCCCGTCACCGCTCCGGTCGCCGCCCCCGTCGTCGTCCCGGAGATGCTCCCCGCCGACCTCGCCGACTTCACCGGCCGCGAGGACCTCCTGGCCGGCCTGCGCGAACGGCTCCTGCTCTCCTCCCACGCGCAGTCCCGGCTCGCCGTCCCGATCGTCTCCGTGGTCGGCAAGGCCGGGGTCGGGAAGACCGCCGTCGCCGTCCACGCGGCCCACCAGATCGCCGCCGAGTTCCCCGGCGGGCAGCTCTTCGCCGACCTGCACGGCGGCGCCCCCGACATGGTCGGCCCGGCCCAGGTCCTGGAACGCTTCCTGCGCGCCCTCGGCGTGAACGGCACCGCCATCCCCGACGGCCTGGAGGAGCGGGCCGAGATGTACCGGGCCCTGCTCGCCGAGCGCCGGGTGCTGATCATCCTCGACAACGCCGCGACGGAGAGCCAGATCACCCCGCTGCTGCCGGGCAAGCCGACCTCGGCCGTGATCGTCACCAGCAGACGGCACATCGGCAGCCTGGCCGGAGCCGTCCGGGTGGACGTCCCCACCTTCGCCGCGGAGCAGTCGGCGGAACTGCTCGGCCGGATCGCCGGCCCCGAGCGCGTGGCGGCCGAACCGGAGGCGGCGAAGGCGCTGGCCGAACTCTGCGACCACCTGCCGCTGGCGCTGCGCATCGCGGGCGCCCGGCTCGCCGCCCGGCCGCACTGGGAGGTCACCGAGCTGGTGGAACGGCTGGAGGACGAGACCCGCCGGCTCGACGAGCTCAAGTACGCCGACGTCGGCATCCGGGCCGGCCTCTCGCTCACCTACGACAGCGTCGGCCCGGACGCGCGCCGGCTGCTGCGGCGGATCGCCCTCGTCGACGAGGGGCCGTTCTCCGCCTGGGTCGGCATGGCGCTGCTCGACCTGCCCGAGTACCAGGTCCAGGACCTGATCGACGAACTCTCCGACGCCCAGCTCCTGGACACCGTCGGCACCGCGCCCGGACGCCACACCCAGTACCGGCTGCACAACCTGATCCGGGTCTTCGCGCGCGAACGGCTCGCCGAGGAGGAGAGCGTCGAGGAGCGCGAGGCCGCGCTGGCCCGGGTGCTCGGCTGCTTCCTCCACCTGCTGATCGAGGCGCGCCAGCGCGAGTACGGCCGCGACGTGCTGATCCGCGGCCGCGGCACCGCCCTGCACCCGCTGCCCGCCCGGACGGTGGACCGGCTGCTGGCCGAGCCGCTGAGCTGGTTCGCCCGGGAGCGCCCGATGCTCGTGCCCCGGGTCAGACAGGCGGCCACGATGGGCCTCACCGCGCACTGCTGGGAACTCGCCGTCACCGCGGTGACCTTCCTGGAGACCCACGGCCGGCTGGACGACTGGCGCGACACCCACGAACTCGCCCTCGCCGCCGCCCGCAAGGGCGGCGACCGGCTCGGCCAGGCCGCCACGCTGCACTCGCTCGGCTCGCTCGCCCTGACCCGGCAGAACTTCGCCGCCGCCGAGGAGCGATTCCGCCAGGCCGCCGGGATCTTCACCGACCTCGGCGACGATCTCGGCTCCGCGCTGACCGCCCGCGGCCTCGGCTACCTCGCCCGGGTGGACGGCCGGATCGACGAGGCGACCGGCCACTACCAGGCCGCCCTGACCGTCCTGCGCGCGAGCGGCGGCTCCGTCGCCGTCGCGTACGTGCTGCACAACCTGGCCCAGCTCAAACTGGGCGAGGGCGACGAGGACGGAGCCGGAGCGCTCCTCGACGAGGCCCTGCGGCTGAGCCGGGAGGGCCGCGGCCGTCGGGTCGAGGCCCAGGTCCTGCACCGGATGGGCCAGAGCCACCTGGAGCGCGGTGGCTACGACAAGGCCCTGGAGGCCTTCTCCCGCGCCCTGGACGTGGTCCGGCTGATCGGCGACCACACCGGCGAGATCTACGCCCTGCACGGCATCGGCTCGGCCCGGCACCGGCTCGGCGAGACCGGCGAGGCCGCCCACGCCCTGCACCGCGCCCTGCTCCTCGCGGAGGGCTCCAACGAACGCCTGATCATGGGCCGGATCCTGGTCACCCTCGGCGAGCTGGCGCTCGGCACCGGGGAGGCCGACCTGGCGGTGGAGCACCTGCGGCGGGCCCGACTGGTGTTCCGCCTCATGCGGACCCCCGCCGAGGAGGCCCGGACGCTCGACCTGCTGCGCACCGCCCGCCTGGCCGCCGGGCCCCCGGATTCCGCCGATCCGGGTTAGCGGGCGTCCTGAGCGGGCGCGCTGTTCAGGGTGCGTCTAGTCCGCGATGAAGGCCACCGCGTAGTGGTTCAGCGACAGGGTGAGGCTCACCCGGTGTCCCGACTCGCCGTCGGCGACCCGGAAGGTGGCCGCCACCTCGGGGTGCACGGTGCACAGGCCGAGCCCGCTGAAGTACCGGTCGACGTCGAACACCAGCCGGTAGAGGCCGCGCCCGCCGTCCGTACCGCCCCACTCCTCGATCCGGCCGCTCGCGTCCGTTCTCCGCTCGACCACGGGCACCCACTCGTTGTCGACCAGCGACTCCAGTCTCGCGTCGAGACCGGCGGCGGTGCGCCCGTGGACGCTGTCCAGCGCTTCGACGATGACCCTCGCCATCACCTCACCCGCCCCGGGCGCGGTAACCGGGACGGCGGGCGTCCCTCGGCCGCGATATCTCCCACGGAAATCACTCCTTACTTCAGTACACGATGCATCGGGAAAAGGGCGCATCAAGCCTATTGTTGGGGGTGTCGCTATCGGGCCGCCATCGAATGCTTATTTGTTCGAAAAGTCTTGACGGGCAGTGATTCCTGCCCAGTAAAGTCACCGCTGCCAGCCACAATCATCCGCTGCCGCTCACCGCGACCTCCCGTCCGGTTGCCGTCCGGCGGCGTTCCCGAAAGAGGCGGAAAGTCCATGTCTTCGAAATCCGTCCCCACCGCACGGCGGCTCCGCGTATTCGACTCGACGCTGCGCGACGGCGAACAGGCCCCCGGCAACGCGATGAACCCCGACCAGAAGCTGGAGCTGGCCCTCGCCATCGAGGCCACCGGCGTCGACACCATCGAGGCCGGCTTCCCGAGCTCCTCACCACGCGACTTCGAGGCCACCAGACTGATCTCGGGGGCGCTCACCACCGCCAAGGTGGCGACGCTCAACCGGGCGGTCCGCTCCGACATCGAGCTGGCCGCCGAGGCCGGCGGCGTCGAGCGCCACCAGGTCCAGATCATGGCCACCGGCAGCGACGTCCACCTGGAGCACAAGCGCGGCCTCACCCGGGCCGAGGGCCTGCACGAGATCATCGACAGCATCAAGTTCGCCCGTGAGCTGGGCTTCACCGACATCACGCTCGGCATCGAGGACGCCAGCCGGGGCAGCGACGACCTGCTGCGCCCGATGATCGAGGCCGGCATCGCCGAGGGCGCCCGCACGGTGGCGCTCGCCGACACCACCGGCTGCCTGATCCCGGCCGAGTTCGGCGCCCAGGTCGCGCGGGTCCGCTCCTGGATCCCGGACGACATCATCCTCTCCACCCACTGCCACCAGGACCTCGGCCTCTCCCTCGCCAACGCCCTGGCCGGCGTCGCGGCGGGCGCCGACGAGGTGCAGGCCACCATCGCCGGCATCGGCGAGCGCGCGGGCAACACCCCGCTGGAGGAGCTGGCCGCGGTGCTGCTCTACAAGGGCGAGCAGCTGGGCCTGACCAGCCGGCTGCGCACCGAGAAGTTCTACGAGGCCTACCAGCTGATGGCCCGGATCATCGGAATGTCGACACCGCGCAACAAGGCCATTTTCGGCGAGAACGCCTTCGCCACCCAGGCCGGAATCCACCAGGCCGGAATGCTGCGCAATCCGGTCACCTACGAATACGTCGAACCGCACAGCTTCGGCCGGGAGCGGGGAATTCTCATCGGCCGGCACTCCGGGCGCAGCGTGGTCCGCAACCTGTTCGACCAGATGGGCCTCGACGCCGAGCGGGACCTGCTCGACGAGATCTACGACACCTACATAGCCGGCCGTGCCGACGGTACCTGCATCGAACTGGGCGAGCTGCGCGAGATCATCGCCGAGCGCCTGAGCCGCACCACCGAGATGGCGGTGGCCGGCTGATGAGCACCACCGAGCGCAACCTGATCGAGAAGGTCTGGGAGAGCCACGTCGTCGACCAGGCACCGGGCGAGCCCGACCTGCTCTACATCGACCTGCACCTGATCCACGAGGCGAGTTCCCCGCAGGCCTTCGACGGCCTCCAGCTGGCCGGCCGCCGGGTCCGCCGGCCCGACCTCGCCCTCGCCCTCGAAGACCACAACGTGCCCACCAACACGCTGCTGGTCAAGGACGCGATGGGCAGCGCGCAACTGGAGCGGCTGCGCGAGAACTGCGCGGACCAGGGCATCGAGCTGTTCTCGCTCGGCGACGACCGGCAGGGCATCGTGCACGTCGTGGCGCCCGAACTGGGCTTCGTCCGCCCCGGCATGACGGTGGTGTGCGGCGACAGCCACACCTCGACGCACGGCGCCTTCGGGGCGCTCGCCTTCGGCGTCGGCACCAGCGACGTCGAGCACGTGCTCGCCACCCAGACGCTGGCGCTCCAGCGCCCCCGGACGATGTCCGTCGAGTTCGTCGGCGAGCCGCCGGCCGACGTCACCCCGAAGGACCTGATCCTCGCGCTCATCGCGCACATCGGCGCCAACGGCGCCAACGGGTACGCGATCGAGTACCGCGGCAAGGCCGTCGAGAACCTCTCCATGGAGGGGCGGATGACGGTGTGCAACATGAGCATCGAGGCGGGCGCCCGGGCCGGCCTGATCGCCCCCGACGACACCACGCTGGCGTACCTGCGCGAGCGCTGGGACCCGGCCGCCGAGGCCGACTGGGACGAGGCGGTCGACTACTGGCGTTCGCTGCGCACCGACGAGGGCGCCGCCTTCGACCGGGTGGTCGAGCTGGACGTCACCGGGCTCAAGCCCTTCGTCACCTGGGGCACCAACCCGGGCCAGGCCGTCCCGCTGGACGGCGCGGTGCCGGCGCCCGAGACCTTCGAGACCCCCGCCGAGCAGCAGGCCGCACGCCGCGCCCTGGAGTACATGGGCCTCGAACCGGACGTCGCGCTGCGCGACGTGGAGATCAACACGGTCTTCCTCGGCTCCTGCACCAACGGCCGGATCGAGGACCTGCGCGCCGCGGCCGACGTGCTGCGCGGCCGCAAGGTGGCCGACACGATCACCATGCTCGTCGTCCCCGGGTCGATGGCCGTCCGGGCCCAGGCCGAGGAGGAGGGCCTGGACCGGGTCTTCCTCGACGCCGGTGCGCAGTGGCGGCTCTCCGGCTGCTCGATGTGCATGGGCATCAACGCCGACCGCCTCCAGGGCATCCAGCGGGTCGCGTCCACCTCCAACCGCAACTACGAGGGCCGGCAGGGCACCCACGCCCGCACCCACCTGGTGTCGCCGGTCGTCGCCGCGGCCACCGCCGTGGTCGGCCGCCTGGCCGCGCCGACCGAGCTGTGACCGCGCCCACCGGGCGCACCCGCCCGGCCCGACCGACCGACCAGAGCGACCGGAACGACCGGACCGACCACCAGGGGGAAGAGGCATGAGGGAGCCGCTCGCGACGCACACCGGACAGGCCGTGGCACTGTCCCGGGACGACGTCGACACCGACCAGATCATCCCGGCCGAGTTCTGCAAGCGGCTGACCAAGTCCGGCTACGCCGACACCCTGTTCGGGCACTGGCGCAAGGAGCCCGGGTTCGTCCTGAACCAGCCGGAGCACCAGGACGCGAGCGTCCTGGTGGCGGGCCACAACTTCGGCACCGGCAGCTCCCGCGAGCACGCCGTGTGGGCCCTGCGCGACTGGGGCTTCCGGGCCGTCATCGCCACCAGCTTCGGCGACATCTTCCTGCGCAACGCGCTGAAGAACGGCCTGCTGGCCGTCGCCCTGCCGGTACCCGTCGTCGCCGGGCTCGCCGAACGCGCCCAGGCCGACCCGAAGTTCGAGATCACCGTGGACCTGGAGCAGCTGACCGTCACCACCGACGGCGGGACCTGGGAGTTCGAGGCGGACCACCGCGCGCGCTGGCTGCTGCTCAACGGCCTCGACGACATCGACGTCACCCTGCGCAAGGCCGACGCGATCGCCGACTTCGAGCAGCGGCGCCCGGCCTGGATGACCAGCATCACCCGCGGCGCCTTCTCCTCCCCGGACGCGGCCAAGCAGCGCCGGGCCTCCTGACGTCGGCGCGCTCGGCGTCGAACCGAGCGCCGAACCGAGCTCCCCCGAGCGCCGGGCCGAGGCGGCGACCCTGCCCGACCCCCGGCCGGCCCGGCCGGCCCGACCCACAACCGGCCGGCCCCACCCCAGAAACGGTGAGACCCATGACCAAGACAGTGACCGTCATCCCCGGTGACGGCATCGGCCCCGAGGTGACCCAGGAGGCCCTGCAGACCATCGAATCGCTGGGCCTGGACCTCACGCTCGACGTGCTCGACCACGTCAACGCCGACACCTACCTGCGGACCGGGGTATCCCTGTCCGACGAGGACTTCGAGCGGATCAAGGCGAGCGATTCGGTGCTCTTCGGCGCCATCGGCGACCCCCGGGTGAAGACCTCGGACTACGGCCGCGGCGTCCTGCTGCGCCTGCGCTTCGACCTCGACCTCTTCGTCAACCACCGCCCCGCCACGCTGCTGCAGGAGCGGCTGAGCCCGCTGCGCGACGAGCGGACCCGCGGCATCGACGCCGTGATCGTCCGCGAGAACACCGAGGGCCTCTACACCGACATCGGCGGTGTGCTGCGCGGCAACACCGTGCACGAGATGGCCATCGACGCGGACGTCAGCACCTACATGGGCGTCTCACGGGTGATGGAGTACGCGTACTCGATCGCCGAGCGCGGCGTCTGCATGGTCGACAAGTCTAACGCCGTCCGGCACGGCGGGCAGGTGTGGCAGCGGGTCTTCCAGGAGAACGCCGCGAAGCACCCCGGCATCAGCTCCACCCACCTCTACGTCGACGCCGCCGCGATGAAGCTGATCTCCGACCCGTCGCAGTTCGACGTCATCGTCACCAACAACTCCTACGGCGACATCCTCAGCGACCTGGCGGCGATGCTGGCCGGCGGCCTGGGCAACGCGGCCTCCGCCAACATCAACCCGGTCACCGGGTTCGGCCTCTACGAGCCGGTGCACGGCAGCGCGCCCGACATCGCCGGCCAGGGCATCGGCAACCCCTTCGGCGCCATCCTCAGCTCCGCGCTCATGCTGGAGCGCCTGGGCTGGCCCGCCGAGGCGAAGGCGGTCCAGCTGGCCGTCGGTACGGCCGTCGGCGACGGTGCGTGCACCCCGGACCTCGGCGGCACCCTCAGCACCCGGCAGGCCGGCGCCGCGGTCCGGGCCGCCCTTTCCGCGGGCTGACGACCACCAGCCCCCACCCCCACTGCCGCCGTGGTCGCCTCACCGACCACGGCGGTCGGCGTTCAGCCCCAGGGGTTGTGCTCGTACGATCCGTTGACGGTGGTACGGAACGCGGTGTGCTCGGTCATCTCGTACGGACTCCAACTCCTGGACGGCGGCCGGTCGGCAGCGGCTGAAAGGTTGGCTGAAGCCTGGCACCCCCGGCCATCGGCCCGCTATCGGCGCCCGCGCCCGGCCGGATAGCACCGGGTTCGAGGGCGGAGCGGCCGTTCGCCCGCGCCGTCCGCACCGCCCGCCGCCGCCCGGCCACCGGCCGGGCCTGACGGACTTCAGGCCGACTCCTCGTCGAGCCGGTACTCACGGAGGGCGGCGTCGTAGCCGAACAGCCCGGCGTGGCGGCCCCGGTCGGTGGCGGTCTCCAGCTGCCGGTCGACCTGTTCGCCGGTGTAGTGGTGGGCGAGCAGGTCGCGGAAGAAGCCGGCGCGCACGGCGGTGCCGGGCCGGCCTCCGGTGCCCGGCTCCCGGCGCCCCGGGCGGGGGCGCGGCGCGGCGGATCGGGTGACGCGGGTTTGGCCGTCCGGCTGCCACGGAACGACTTCCCACCGCATCGGCAGCAGCACCAGGTTGCGCTCGAATCCGAGGGGTGGCATGGCCTCCGCAGGCTCCCAGGGCGGTCCCCGGCAGGCGCGGGCCCTCGTGCTCGCCCGTCGCGCGAAACTGTGGCTCGTTCCCAGCATCCTGTGCGGCCTGGTGGCCGTGGTGCTCTCGCTGCTCTACATGGGTGGCATCCTGAACCCGACCGGGCATCTGCACCGGCTCCCGATCGCCCTGGTGAACGAGGATCAGGGCCCGCCCCCGTCGGGTCGGTCGGAGAACCTGGGCACGCGGCTGAGCCGGGAGGTCGTCGCCCAGACGCCCGGTGGCACCGTCGACTGGCGGCAGGTCGGCCAGACCGAGGCCATGGACCAGGTCTCCTCCGGGAAGGTCTACGGAGCGCTGCTCATCCCGCCGGGGTTCACCGCCGACGTGGCGGCGCTGACCACCGGCCGGGCGACCGAACGACCTACCCTGACGGTGCTGACCAACCCCGGCCTCGGCAGCCTCGGCTCCTCGCTGGCCTCCCAGATCACCCAGTCCGCCGCCCACCAGGCCTCCCTGACGATCGGCAAGGAGCTGACCGCGGCCACGCCGCCGGCGAGCCGCCCGGGCACCGGAACGGGCGCCACCGCCACCGCACGGCTGCTGCTGGCCGACCCGATCGCCGTCACCACCCGGGTCGGCCACCCGATCGGCACCCACAGCGGGCTCGGCCTGAGCGCCTTCTACTACACCCTGCTGGCCGTGCTGACCGGCTTCGTCGGCGGCAACATCATCCACAACGGCGTCGACACCGCGCTCGGCTACAGCGACAGCGAGATCGGCCCCTGGCACACCCGGCGCCCGACCGTCCCGATCACCCGCACCCAGACCCTGCTGCTGAAGATGGTCATGACGGCGGGGATCATGCTGCTCACCACCACCCTGGTGATGATCTGCTCGGTCACCGTCCTCGGCATGGACGCCCCGCACCAGGGCCTGCTCTGGGTGTTCGCCTACTGCGCCAGCCTCGCCGTCGGCCTCGGGGTGCAGGCGATCAACGCGGCACTCGGCGGGATCGGGCAGCTGGTGTCCATGTTCGTCTTCATCGCGCTGGCGCTGCCCTCCTCGGGGGCGACCATCCCGCTCCAGGCGGTGCCCGGGTTCTACCGCTTCCTCGGCCTGTTCGAGCCGATGCGCCAGCTCAGCGACGGCATCCGGGCGATCCTGTTCTTCGACGCCCGGGCGGACGCGGGTCTGGCCAGGGCCTGGACCATGATCGCGATCGCCGTGGTGCTCGCGCTGGCCTTCGGCTTCGCGATGACCCGCTACTACGACCGCAAGGGCCTGCACCGCTGGACGCCGCAGCCCGAGTGAGCGCCGGGGAGCCGTTCAGGCGGACGCGGTGACGGTGACCTTGAGATGCTTCATGATCGGCTGGTCGCTCTGGGTGCTGTAGTCGCCGAGCGCGCACAGCACGTTCATCTCGGGCATGTAACCGGCCGCGCAGCCGCGCGGGATCTCGTACGGGATCGCCAGGTAGCCGTTCAGGGTGCGGGTGCTGCCGTCCTTCGCGGTGCTGGTGATGTCGACCGGGTCGAACTCGGCGATGCCGCGCTCGCGCATGTCGTCCGCGTTCAGGAAGACCAGCGTGCGCAGGTTCTTCACGCCCCGGTAGCGGTCGTTGTCGGAGTAGATGGTGGTGTTCCACTGGTCGTGGGAGCGCATGGTGCCCAGCGCCAGGGTGCCCGGGGCGGGGACGACGTCGGGCAGCGGGGCGGCGGAGAACTCGGCCTGCCCGGAGGGGGTGAGGAAGACCAGCTCGCGGGCCGGCTGCTTGATCCGGAACCCGAGTGGCAGCCGCACCCGGCGGTTGAAGTCCTCGAAGCCGTCCAGGGCCTGGGACATGGTGTCGCGGATGCGGTCGTAGTCCTCGATGTACCACTCCCACGGCGTCTCGCTGTCCGGCAGTGCCGCGCGCGCCATCCCGGCGACGACGGCGGGCTCGGAGAGCAGGTGCGGCGAGGCCGGGCGCTTCATGCCGACGGACAGGTGCACCACGCTCATCGAGTCCTCGACCGAGGTGCTCTGCAGCCCGCCGCGCTGGTGGTCCTTCTCGGTGCGGCCCAGGCAGGGCAGGATCAGCGCCCGGCGGCCGTGCACCAGGTGGCTGCGGTTCAGCTTGGTGCTCACCTGGACGGTCAACTCGCAGCCGCGCAGAGCCTCGTAGGTGGCGGGCGTGTCGGGCGCGGCGAGCGCGAAGTTGCCGCCCATGCCGACGAAGACCTTCACCTCGCCGCGCCGCATCGCCTCGATGGTCTTCACGGTGTCCAGGCCGTGCGCGCGCGGCGGGTCGATCCGGCAGGCCTCGGCGAGGCGGTCCAGGAACTCCGGGGAGGGGCGGTGGTCGATGCCGCAGGTGCGGTTGCCCTGCACGTTGCTGTGCCCGCGCACCGGCGACGGTCCGGCCCCCTCGCGGCCCAGGTTGCCGCGCAGCAGCAGGAGGTTGACGATCTCCCGTACGGTGTCCACGCCGTGCTCGTGCTGGGTGAGGCCCAGGCACCAGCTGAAGATCGAACGGTCGGCGTCGCGGTAGACCCGCGCGGCCTTGAGGACCTGGGCCCGGCCGAGGCCGCTCTGCCGCTCGATCTCCGCCCACGGGGTGGCCTCGCACAGGGCGCGGTAGGCCTCGAACCCGGTGGTGTGCCGGTCGATGAACAGCTGGTCCAGCGCCTTCTCGTCGGTGGTGGACTGTTCCAGGATCGCCTTCGCCATGCCGCGCAGCAGTGCCATGTCGCCGCCGATGCGCGGCTGCAGGTTCAGCGTGCTGGTCCTGGTGGACTTGAACAGCGCCATGTCCACGAAGTCGTGCGGGACGATGGTGCGGGTGGCGGCCGCCTCGACCAGCGGGTTGATGTGCACGATCTGCGCGCCGCGGCGGTACGCCTCGGAGAGCGCGGTGAGCATCCGGGGGGCGTTGGAGGCCACGTTGACGCCCATGATGAACAGCGCGTCGGTGACCTCCCAGTCCTTGAGGTCGACGGTGCCCTTCCCGGTGCCCAACGAGGCCTCCAGGGCGCGTCCGCTGGCCTCGTGGCACATGTTGGAGCAGTCCGGCAGGTTGTTGGTGCCCAGTTCGCGGGCCATCAGCTGGTAGAGGAACGTCGCCTCGTTGCCGAGCCGGCCGGAGGTGTAGAAGGCGGCCTGGTTCGGGTCGTCCAGGTCGCGCAGGGTGCGGCCGACCAGGTCGAAGGCGTCCCTCCACCTGATCGGGACGTAGTGGTCCGAGGCGGCGTCGTACACCATCGGCTCGGTGAGGCGGCCCTGGTCCTCCAGCGCGAAGTCGCTCCACTCGGACAGCTCGGTCACCGAGTGGGCGGCGAAGAACTCGCGGCCGACCCGCTTGCGGGTCATCTCCCAGGTGACGTGCTTGATGCCGTTCTCGCAGATGTCCAGGTGCAGGCCCTTGGTGTCGTCCGGCCAGGCGCACCCGGGGCAGTCGAAGCCGCCGTTCTCGTGGTTCATCCGCATGATCGCCCGCGGCCCGTCCACGTACGCGCCCTCGCGCACCAGGAACCGGGTCACGCTCTTCGCGGCGCCCCAGCCGGCGGCCGGGTGGTGGTACGGCTCGAACTGCGGCGGCGCGGCGGGGGCGGGGCCCACGGCCGGCTCGGTCCGGTCCTGCGCGCGGTCGTCCTGCCCGGGCTCGTTCTGCGCACGGTGGTCGGGGGAGTTCACGGCGCTCGCCTTCCGTCGCTCGGATGGGGCTCGATGGTCGGCGGACACTCGGCGCCCGGACCCGACGCTACGCCCGCCGATCACACCGTGCGAGCCGGCGGAACGGCATCAGCGGACCCCGTCGGTGCCGCCCGGCCGGTCGGCGGTGTCGATCCGGTCGGCGCCGGTGTAGACGTTCATCGAGTCGCCGCGCAGGAAGCCGACCAGGGTCAGCCCGCTCTCCTCGGCGAGGTCCACGGCCAGCGAGGACGGCGCGGAGACCGCCGCCAGCAGCGGGATCCCCGCCATCACGGCCTTCTGGACCAGCTCGAAGGAGGCCCGGCCGCTCACCATCAGCACCGTCTCGCGCAGCGGCAGCAGGCCCTCGCGCAGCGCGTGGCCGACGACCTTGTCCACGGCGTTGTGGCGGCCGACGTCCTCGCGCAGGCAGAGCAGCCGGCCGTCCGCGTCGAACAGGCCGGCCGCGTGCAGGCCGCCGGTGCTGTCGAAGACCTTCTGGGCCGCGCGCAGCCGCTCGGGCAGGGCGGACAGCAGGTGCGGGGAGACGCGCAGCCGGTCCTCGGCGACGGTCCAGGCCGCGGTGGTGCGCACCGCGTCCAGGCTCGCCTTGCCGCAGAGGCCGCAGGAGGAGGTGGTGTAGAAGTTGCGCTCCAGCGAGGCGTCGGGGGTGGCCACCCCGGGGGCGAGCGCGACGTCCACCACGTTGTAGGTGTTGCCGCCGTCGGCCGTGGCGCCGGCGCAGTACCGGATCCCGGCCACCTCGTCGGCGCGGTGCAGCACGCCCTCGCTCACCAGGAACCCGGCCGCGAGGTCGAAGTCCCCGCCGGGGGTGCGCATGGTCACCGTCAGCGGGCGCCCGCCGACCCGGATCTCCATCGGCTCCTCGGCGGCCAGGGTGTCGGGGCGGTGCGAGGGCACGCCGCCCCGCAGACGCAGCACCCTGCGAGGTACGGTCACTCGGCCCATCGGCTGGCTCCTCGGTCGTGTCGGTCGTGTTGTTGCGCCGATGCGGACCTTACGGGTGAATCCTCGCCCCTCGCACGACCCCCGTGCGGCAGGTGGCGGCGGCTGTGGGCGGCCGTGACGGTCAGGCTCAGCACGCCCACGGCGGACAGGCCCGCCAGCAGGGTGGGGTAGGAGGCGTGGTCCGCGGTGCCGGTGAGCAGCAGTGGAGTGAGGAAGCCGCTGGAGGTGGGGGTCCGGTGGAGCGAGGCCGCCGTCGGCCCCGAGGGCTTCGGCGTCGGCCGCTCCACCTCCGTCAGCCCCGCGCCCGTCGGGATTTCCCTTTGCCGAAGATGTGGGCTGAACGGAATTCCGGACGGATGGGAAGGCGTCCGGTCCTTGAGCGCCGCTGTCCGAGGTGGTCGCGGACGACGTCGGGCGCGCCCGGCGTGCGGTCGGTGAGGAGGTGTGCGGCCACCACCGCTACGCCGTCCGGGCGCCGCCGTTGCCGATTGAGACGACGACCGCGCTCGCCGGGCCGCCGGGCGTCTCGTACCCGACCGTCTCCCCGGCGTGGCGCCCCAGCAGCGCCCGCCCGAGCGGGCTGTCGGCGGTCACCAGGGTCAGCTCGCTCTCCTCGGCGACCTCCGAGATCTCCACGGTCTCCTCCACCCCGTCCGAGAACCGCACGGCGACGGTGGAACCCACCCCCACCACCTCCGTGGACGGCGCTCCGGCGACCGCCCCCTCGCGGATCCGCCCCTCGACCTCGGCGATCCGCAGGTCCAGCCGCGCGACCTGGTCGGCCCGCTGCACCTCGTCCGCGGCGTCGGCCCGGTCACCCACCGGTTCCTCCCCGCGCAGCGTCCCCAGCACCCTCTCCCGCTCGGCCCGCAACTGCGCCAACTCCCCCTGCAACGCCCGCAGGGCCTCGGCGCTGATGGGCTCGGGACCGTCCGTCATAGCTGCTCCCGGGATCGTCGGTCATCCGGTCAAGCACCCGCCGCCTCCATTACCCCACCGCCCCGACCCCCCGGCAAATCCTCGGCTCCGCCGTCCTCCCGGGACCGGGCGGCCGGGGTGGCGGTGATCACGCTCCCGGTCCCGGTGCGGGGGGTGGCGGGGATGAAGGCGCAGGTCCGGGGGGTGGGGGTGGTCGGGCCGGGTGGGACCTGGCCGCAGGGGCGGGGGCGGGCGAAGCTACCATGTGCGCAACACCCTCAGCTCGAAAGATGGACTTGTGACTGTCAACGACGACGTGTTCACGGACTGGAAGAACCGCGAGGAGATCGCGGAGTCGATGATCCCGATCATCGGGCGACTGCACCGCGAGCGGGACGTCACCGTCCTGCTGCACAGCCGGTCCCTGGTGAACAAGTCGGTGGTCAGCATTCTGAAGACGCACCGCTTCGCCCGCCAGATAGCCGGCGAGGAGCTCTCGGTCACCGAGACGATGCCCTTCCTGAGTGCGCTGACCACCCTGGACCTCGGCCCCTCCCAGATCGACATCGGCATGCTGGCCGCGACCTACCGGGCCGACGACCGCGGCCTGTCGGTCGAGGAGTTCACCGCCCAGGCCGTCGCCGGTGCCACCGGCGAGAACAAGCTGGAGCGCCGTGACGCCCGCGACGTCGTCCTCTACGGCTTCGGCCGGATCGGCCGCCTGGTCGCCCGCCTGCTGATCGAGAAGGCCTCCGGCAACGGCCTGCGCCTGAAGGCCATCGTCGTGCGCGACGGCGGCGGCGACGACCTGGTGAAGCGCGCCTCGCTGCTGCGCCGCGACTCCATCCACGGCCAGTTCCAGGGCACGATCACCGTCGACGAGGCGAACAACAAGATCATCGCCAACGGCAACGAGATCACCGTGATCTACTCCGACGACCCGACCAAGGTCGACTACACGGAGTACGGGATCAAGGACGCCATCCTGATCGACAACACCGGCCGCTGGCGCGACCGCGAGGGCCTGTCCAAGCACCTGCGCCCCGGCATCGCCAAGGTCGTGCTGACCGCGCCGGGCAAGGGCGACGTCCCGAACATCGTCCACGGCGTCAACCACGACATGATCAAGCCCGACGAGCAGATCCTGTCCTGCGCCTCCTGCACCACCAACGCCATCGTCCCGCCGCTGAAGGCGATGGAGGACGAGTACGGCGTGCTGCGCGGGCACGTGGAGACCGTCCACTCGTTCACCAACGACCAGAACCTGCTGGACAACTACCACAAGGCCGACCGTCGCGGCCGCTCGGCACCGCTCAACATGGTGATCACCGAGACCGGTGCCGCCTCGGCCGTCGCCAAGGCCCTCCCGGACCTCAAGGCGAAGATCACCGGCAGCTCGATCCGCGTCCCCGTGCCGGACGTCTCGATCGCCATCCTCAACCTGCAGCTGGCCCGCGAGACCAACCGCGAGGAGGTCCTGGACTACCTGCGCGACGTCTCGCTGACCTCGCCGCTGAAGCGCCAGATCGACTTCATCGACTCGCCCGACGCGGTCTCCAGCGACTTCATCGGCTCGCGCCACGCCTCGATCGTCGACGCCGGCGCCACCAAGGTCGAGGGCGACAACGCGATCCTCTACCTGTGGTACGACAACGAGTTCGGCTACTCCTGCCAGGTCATCCGGGTCGTCCAGTACGTCTCGGGCGTCGAGTTCCCGACGTACCCGGCCCCGGCGGTCTGATCCTCCGCCAGGGACTGCCCGGCGGCGGGGCGGCGACCAGTGCGGTCGCCGCCCCGCCGCCGTTTGCTCTCCGCCCTGCCGTCCGCTCCGTGCCTGGTCGAGCGCGCACCCGGGCGTGGGCGGCGTGGGGGCGGCGGCTATCTTGAGGGGTCACGGACATCCGGAGGGAGCGGGCGATGGGGATGGCTGGTCGGCGGGTGGCGGCCGTAGTGGCGGTCGGGGTGCTGACGGGGGTGCTGGCCGGGTGTTCCTCGGGGGGCTCGTCCGGGCCCTCGTCCGGGGGGTTGGAAGCCGCCAAGAGCGGGGCGGGGGCGGCGAGTTCGGCGGTGGCGGGGACGGCGGGTCCGGCGGCGGGGACGGCCGGTGCGCCGGCGGCCGACGCGTCCGCGCCCGCCGCCGAGACGGGGGCGGCCTCGGCGCAGCCCTCGGCGCCGGCTGCCGGCGGGGGCGCCGGCAGCGGAGCGTCCGTGCCGCCGCCGGCCGGTGCGGCCACGCCCGGGGCGGACCTGGAGGCGGTGCTGCTGGACGACAAGCTGGTCGGCCAGGTGCTGCCGGACGCGAAGGCGATGGCGGGGTGGGAGGAGGAGAAGCGCAAGGTCGACACCGCCGACCACGCCACCACCTGCACCGCGTCCGCGCCGTGCACCGGCAAGCCGCTCAGCGGGTCGGTCCGGTTCTCCTCGGGAGACCTGGTCACCCGCTTCATCGTCGAGACCCTGCCGAACCGCGACGCCGCGAAGAACCGGCTCAAGGAGACGTACGCGTCGTACACCGGCGGGCCGTTCCAGAAGGTCGACACCCCGGTGCTGGGCAGCGAGAGCCAGGCCTTCCAGGGCCCGTTGGCCGGCAGCGACGGCATCGGCATCGTGCTGCGCTCGGGCACCGTGGTGGCCAGTGTGACCACCGAGGGCGGGCCGGCCGACGTGGCCGCGGCCCGGCGGTTCGCGGTGATGCTGGTCAAGCGGATCGAGCAGGCACAGCAGGGCCGGACGCCCGACGCCGGGCTCGGCCTGGCCTGACCGCTCGGCGAACACGGACGCGACGCCCCCGCCGAGTCGGCTGCGGGGGCGTCGCGTGCCCGCGGGGCGTCGCGCGTCGGCCCGGCAGGGCGGACGGCCCGGGGCACGATGCCCCGGGCCCCGCGCGTGGTCCGGTCTACGGGACCGTCAGCAGGGGCCGTCGTCGCCCCAGACACCCCACTGGCCGCTGGCGCTCGGCACCTCGTTCAGCGTCCACCACTTGGCGTGGTACTCGTGGCCGCCGTAGGAGACCTTGCTCCCGCTGGTGTACGTGGTGCTCGCGCTCCACGCCGGGTCGGTGCAGGCCCCCGGGCTGGTCGGGGGAGTCGTCGGCGGCGTGGTGGGCGGGGTGGTCGGCGGCGTGGTGGGCGGGGTCGCCCCGGCGAACTTCACCGTGTACTTGGTGAAGTCCCAGTCGTTCTGCGCCACGCTGGAGCAGGAGCCGGACAGCCCCGGGTCAACCGGGCCCGGGCACTGCCGGTCCCGGTTGACCGACCAGTAGGTGTACCGGGCCAGGCTGTGCGCGGTGGCGAAGTCCAGCACGGTCTGGAAGTCCGCCTGCCGGAAGTACTCGGCGGCGTCGGTGCGGCCGTTCATCATCGACACGCCCTCGTGGGCGTAGGCGGTGGCCTCGGACCAGCCGAAGGTGGTCTGCAGGATCTGGTTGAACTTCACCAGCGCGTCGGTCTGTGCGGCCGCGCCGTTGAACCCGCCGTCGAACGGCATGATCGAGAAGTTGTTCGGGGTGAAGCCCTGCGACTTGGCCTCGTTCAGCATCTGCGTGCCGAACCAGCCGGTGCCCGCGTTCGTCCCGGCGGTGGTGATCGAGACGTACAGCCCGGGGTTGTTCTGCTGGAGGATCCGGGCGGCGCCGATCTCGTTGTGGATCGCCGCGGTGTTCTCGTACTCCGGCTCCTCCAGGTCGAAGTCGATCGCCTTCAGCTGGTACTTGGTGATCACCTTCTGGTACCCGGCGGCGGTCGCCTCCGGCGTGCCGCAGACCTGGCCGAGCTTGGTGCCGCCGTACCCGCCGACCGACACCGAGACGTCCCCGCCCTTGCCGCGGACGGTCTGGATGACGCCGGGCATGGTGGTGTCGGTGTCGATCGAGGAGGTGCCGCCCCAGGAGGGCGAACAGCTGTTGCCCTGGGCCAGGATGAACGCCAGCTGGAAGGCCTTCTGTCCGGTGGCGTCCATCACCGCCGCGGCGTCCGGCGGGCTGTTGTCCTCGGGCATCAGGTACGGCGCCGAGGCGTACCAGTTGCTGCCGAGGCCGGTCGTGGTGTCGGCGGCCGCGGAGCCGGTGCCCGCCAGCGCGGCGACACCCCCGGCGACCAGGCCGAGCACCCCGGCCACGGCGACGGCGGCCCGGCGCGGGCGGCGGCGCCCCGGCGGGTTCGGGGCGGTGGTGGCGGTGACGGGGTGTGGGGGAAGAGCGCGTTCCATCGAAGGCCTTTCCAGGCTTGACGGCAGTGGGGGAGGGGACTGCTCGCGCCGGAGGTGGGGGTGGCGCGCAGACCGGAACGGGCCGTCGGCCAGGGGTAGTTGCCGAAGGCTGTCACTGGTATAGACCTATCGGGGAAGGGTGGTCAACCCCAAAACGGTCAAGCCGCCCGGCTCGCCCGACGGGCAAAGGCGTGTCCGACGGACACGCCTCAGACCGACCGGCACATGGTGGGCGGCGTCGCGACACCACCCACCATGTGCCGGTCGGTCTTAGAGTTGACGGGTGGCCAAGGAGAACACGAACAGGGTGGACGGGCAGGTGCACGCCGGTGCCATCGTGCAGGCGCACACCATCGGGCAGCTGCACGTGCACCCCGCAGCGCCGCCCGCCGTCCCCTGGCAGCTGCCGCCCGGCCTGGGCCACTTCGCCGACCGCACCGGCGAACAGGCCCAGGTCCTCGCCGCCGCCGCGGACGGCGCCGAGACCGGCGGCCCCCTCCTCGTGGCCCTCAGCGGCATGGGCGGCATCGGCAAGACCGCCCTCGGCTTCCAGCTCGCCCGCGAACTGCGCGGCAGGGGTCGCTGCCCCGACGGCATCCTCCACCTCGACCTCGACGACCTGCGCCGCGAGGGCGCCGTCGAGGTCGCCGACGCCCTGGGCAAGCTCGCCCACGACCTCGCCCCGGCCGTCCCGCTGCCACCCGGGTACGCCGACCGCCGCCGCCACTACTGGGCCGCCACCCAGGACAAGCACCTCGTCCTCGTCCTCGACAACGCCCGCAGCGGAGCCGAAGTCCTGCCCCTGCTCCCCGCCTCGGCCTCCGCCGTCGTCATCGTCACCAGCCACGGTCGGCTCCACGACCTCGACGGCACCCGGTCCGTCGAACTCCCCCTCGGTCCGCTCACCGGCGAGGACGCCACCGGCCTGCTCCACGCCACCGTCGCCGACCCCCGGCTCGCCGCCGACCCGGACGCCACCGCCGAACTCGCCCGCCGCTGCGCAGGCCTGCCCGCCGCGCTCCAGGTCGCCGGCCGCTGGGTCCGCAAACACCGCCACCGCGAACTCCGCCGCCTGATCGACGAACTGACCGCCGAACTCCACCGGGAGGGCGTCCCCATGGTCGAAGCCGTCTGGGACGCCGCCTACGCGAGCCTCACCCCCGGCGCCGCCCGGCTCTACCGGCTGCTGCCCCACCACCCCGGCCCCGTCATCACCGTCCAGGCCGCCGCCGCCCTCCTCGGCACCGGCCCGGCCCCCGCCGAGGACGCCCTCGACGAACTCGAACAGGCCGGCCTCCTCCACCCCCGGCCCGACGGCCTCCACCAGCACGACCTGCTGCGCGGCCACGCCCTGCGGCGGGCCACGGGAGACCCGGAGGACACCGCCGCCGTCCGGCGCCGCCTGGTCCGCTGGTACCGGCGCCAGGCCGCCCGCGCCGACCTCCTCGCCGCCGGCCCGCGTCTCACCGTCGCCCGCCCCGCAGCCGAGGAGCCCGCACTCGCCGAGGTCCCCGACATCCCGCTCGCCGACCCGCACCAGGCCATGCACTGGCTCGAAGGCGAACACCTGGCCCTCTACGGCTGCGTCCGCATCGCCCACGAGGACGGCCTCGACGCCGACGCCGTCGCCCTCTGCGAACCCCTCTGGACCCACTTCCTCGACCACCAGCACTACGCCGACGCCATCGACGCCTTCGGCCGCGGCGCAGCCTCCGCCGACCGCGCCGACGACCCGCTCGCGGTCGTCCGCATGCGCTGCCAACTCGCCCGGCCCCTCTGGGAACAGCGCCGCTACCAGGAGGCGGCGGAGCACCTGCGGATCGCCGTCGCCCGGGCCCGGCTGCTCGGCGACACTCCCGACGAGCGCAAACTGCGCGCCTCCGCCGTCGAGTTCCGCGGCAAACTCGCCTCCGTCCAGGGCGACTGGGCCGCCGCCGTCCCCGACTTCGAGGCCGCCCGCGAAGAGCACCTCGCCATCGACAACCCCTACGGCGTCATGCTCCAGACCTATCTCCTCGGCCGCGCCGCCGTCGCCCTCGGCCAGCCCGACCGCGCCATCGCCCTCCTGACCGAGGCCCACACCACCGCCACCGCCCTGCGCCGCGACCGCATGTCCGCCCGCACCGCCTACGAACTCGCCACCGCCCTGCGCGGGGCCGGCCGCCACGCCGAGGCCGCGCCCCTCTACCGGCACGCCCTCACCAGCGCCCGCGCCCGCCGGTCCACCACCGACCAGCTCCGCGTCCTCGACACCCTCACCACCTTCCACGAGGAGCTCGGCGACCCGGACACGGCGGAGGCCTGCCGCACCGAGGCGACCCGCCTCCGCGGCGGCGCGTAGGCGCTGCCACGCGCCGCCACGCCTGCGCTCCGGGCGGATGGCGCGGGTCTGGTGAGCGTGGGGCTCAGACCGGGTGGTCCAGCTCCGCCGCCGTGGCGGGTTGCAGGCGGACGCGGTGGGCGGTGGTGCCGAGGAGGGCGGTGAGGGTGGCGGGGAGGGGGTGGTCCGGGCCGGGGTAGGTGGCGAGCCAGGTGTGGACGGCGGAGAGCGCGGCAGCGGGGTCGGTGAAGCGGGTGCGGGTGCCGGTGCCGGTGCCGGTGCGGGCGGGCTCGACGCGGGCGGTGAAGGGGACACCGGCGTCGCGGCGCAGGAGGCACAGGGTGGGGGAGAGGACCACCGCCGCCGTCCGGCAGTTCGGGTACTCGTCGAAGGCCTCGGCCGTCCAGTCGGCGGCCGTCCGGTACTCGTGGTGCCAACCCGGCGAGGGGGCCGGGCGGTCGGCGCGGCGGTAGAGCAGTGCGGCGCTCTGGAGTTGGCGTGTTCCGGCGCGGCCGTGTTCGGCGGCGCGGTGGTGGAAGGGCAGGTCCGTCCAGGGCGGGAGCCGGTCCACGGTGATCCGCCCGTTCCCGACCTCGGCCCGGACGGCGAACGCGGCCGGGGCGTGCGGGGCACGCTCGGGCGTCGGCACCGGCAGCGGCCGGGCCTGGACGGGGTGGGGCGGCGGGACGAGCCCGAGGAGCTTGTAGAGCTCCGGGCGCAGGGTGTCCAGGGACTCCCCGGCGAGGGCGAAGGCCTGTTCGGCGAAGCGGCGGGTGCGCGGGGGCCCGGCCGGTTCGGCGAGGGCGGTCGGGGCCGTGTCGACGTCCAGGCGGGGGACGGCGGCGAGCAGGTGCGCCATCGGGCTGCCGGGGACGAGTTCGCCCGCGCCGTCGCAGCCGGCGACCACGGGCCGGTCGAGGGCGGCGGCGTAGAGCGCCACCGACCCGTGGTCGGTGACGACGACGTCGCAGGCGACCAGCAGCGCCGCCCACTCCTGGTACGGAGCGGCGAGCACCAGCCCGGCGTCCAGGGCGGGCCGCAGGCGGCGGGCGAGGTCGAAGGCGCCGGTGCGGCTGTACTCGTTGGGGTGCACGATCAGGGCCAGCTGGTACCCGTCGTACGGCAGGCGGGCGGCGAGTTCGGCGGGCAGGTCGGGCCGGCGGGCGAGCAGCGACTGCGGGCCCCAGGTCGAGGAGAGCACCACCAGCCGGCGCCCGCCCGTGCCGAGTGCGGAGCGGATGGCGTCGCGGCGGTCCAGCGACTCCAGGATCCGGTCGAGCGTCGGGTCGCCGGCGACGAAGGCGTGACGCCGGGCGGAGGGGAGCCGGGCGGCCAGCCGCTCGACCTGGGCGGGGTGGGCGAGGGCGTGCAGGGTGGCGGTCGGGTGGCCGCCGCTGAGCAGGAACGCGGGGTCGAGACCGGACGGCAGTTCCGGCGAACCCTCCTCGGGCAGGGCCTTGTTGAAGCCCGCGCCGTGCGGCAGCAGCACCTGGTGGCCGCGCAGGTCGCCGAGGTCGCCCTTGGGGCTCGCGGTGAGGATCAGGTCGTGCCGGGCGGCGACGGCCTCGTCCCACGGGATGCACCGGGCTCCGGCGGTGTCGACGGCCGCGAGCGCGTCGGTGTCGAACTCCGACCCGGGGACGAGGGTGAACCGGCAGCGGACCCGGTCGTCACCCTCGAAGACGGGCAGCAGGTCGAGGAGCCGGTGCAGCGCGGCGGCCGAGCGGACGGCGAACAGCACCTCGGCGCATCCGGAGGGGGCGCGGTGCCGGCGCGGTGACGTGAAGCGAGGCGCGGCGGAGCTGGCTGGCTGGCTGGCTGGCTGGCTGGCTGGCTGGCTGGCTGGCTGGCTGGCTGGCTGGCTGGCTGGCTGGCTGGCTGGCTGGCTGGCTGGCTGGGGCGATGGTGGCATACCACACCTCAGCACCCCCCGTCGAGGGTGCGCCGGCACCTGCTCGTCGTGGTCGGGGTGGTCCTGCGGCGGCATAGAGGCGATGGTAACGGCCTCGGCGCGCCGACGGCCCGGATCGCCCGGACCCGCTCCTGCCCCCGCTCCACCCGCTCCTCCTCACCGGACGCCCCGTCAGCCCGGACCCGAATCTACGCGACCGCCGTCGGGCGCATCGCACCAGGTCAGGGCAGTGGTGGTGATCGCCGGGACGGAACGCCGAAAAGCGCCGTCAGCTGCCCGCGGCCACCCCGACCCCGCGCACGGCCCCGGACCCGACCTCGGCCCCGACCCCCTGCGCCGCCCCCACCGCCGCCAGCAGCCCGCCGACCGCCGGCGACCACGGCCGGCTGGTCGGCCCGGTGAGCGTGAGCGTGCGGTGGACGGCGGGCCGGATCGGGACGAGGACGCAGTCGGCCGGGACCATGGTCAGCGCCAGCGCGGGCATCACCGAGACCCCGACGCCCGCGTGCACCATCCCGATGAGCGTGTTGAGGTCGCGGATGCGGTGCCGGGGCGTGAAGCGGGTGCCGGCCCGGCGGTAGGCCTCGCGGATGTGGCGTTCGCAGCCGCCCTCGGAGAGCAGGAAGTCGTCGTCCTCCAGCTCGGCGACGTGGATGCTCTCCTGCCCGGCGAGCGGGTGGTCGCGGCGCAGCAGCGCGTGCATGGAGTCGGCGCCGAGCGCGACCGCCCCGGGCGGGTGCGGGCCCGCGTCGACCAGGACGGCGGCGTCGACGGTGCCCGCCTCCAGCCAGGCGGCCAGTTCGGCGTCCTCGCCCTCGAAGACCCGGACGGTGACCTGCGGGTAGGCGTCCTTCCAGTCCCGGAGCAGCCCGGGCAGCAGCGCCTGGCACACGGTGGTCGGCGCGGCGAGCCGGACGGTGCCGGTCGGGCCGCCGGAGTGCCGGGTGGCGATGGTGCGTACGGCGGCGGCGGAGGCGACGGCGGTGCGGGCGTGCGGGAGGATCTGCTCGCCCAGCGGGGTGGGCCGGGCCGGGTTGCCGCGCAGCAGGACGGGCGCGCCGAGGGCGCGCTCCAGCGCGGCGACCGCGTGCGAGACGGCGGACTGGCTGATGCCCAGGTCGTCGGCGGCCGCGCCGAACCCGCCGGCGTCGGCGACCGCGACCAGCGCCCTCAGCTGGGCCAGGTTGACCTCCGAGGCCATGAGACTTCCTCATCCTTCCGTCACTGTCACTTGTTGGACTCATGATCCGCCGCCGGGCCAGACTCTGTCCAGACGACACAGGCGGAACGGACCGGGCGCACGCCCGGAACAGCCCCGGAGCGGTACGGAACGGGACGGGGCGGGACGAACGGGGAGGTGGTCGGGGTGCGGCGCTGGTTGCCGGGCTTCGTGGCGTTGTCGGCGATCTGGGGCGCGAGCTTCGCGCTGATCATGGTGGCGGTGGAGACGGGGGTACCGCCGCTCTGGGTGGCGCTCTGGCGCTGCGTCCTCGGGGCGGTCACGCTGTGGACGATCCTCGTCCTGCGCGGCGAGCGCGCTTCCCGCGACCGCGCGCTCTGGGGGCACTCGGCGGTGGTGGCGGTGCTCCTCAACACCGTGCCGTTCACCCTGTTCTCGTTCGGTGAGACCCGGGTCAGCTCCGTCCTCGCCGGGGTGATGAACGCGACCACCCCGCTGTTCACCCTGCTGTTCGCCGTCCTCACCGTCCCCGAGGAGCGCCGCCCGGGCGCGCGCCGGCTCTCCGGACTCGCCCTCGGCTTCGCCGGCGTGCTCACCGTCCTCGGGGTCTGGCGCGGCATCGGCTCCGGCGAGGCCGCCGGCGGCCTCGCCTGCCTGGCCGCCGCCTGCTGCTACGGCGCGGGCTTCGCCTACCTGCGCCGCTTCCTCTCCGGCCGGCCGGAGTCGGTGGTCACCCTCTCCGCCGTCCAGATCGCCTGCGCCACCGTCGAGTTGGCCCTCATCGCACCGTTCGCCGCGGGCGCCCCGCACTGGCCGGGCGCGGGCGCGGCCGGCGCCCTGCTGGTGCTGGGCGCGGTCGGCACCGGCCTCGCGTACCTGCTCAACCTCGGCCTGGTCCGCACGGCCGGCACCGCGGTGGCCTCCGCCGTCACCTATGTCATGCCGCTGTGGTCCACCGCCCTCGGTGCGGCCTTCCTCGCCGAACCGGTCGGCTGGAACGCCCTGGTGGGCGGAGTGCTGGTGATCGCCGCCGTCGCCCTGACCCGCCCCCGCCCCGGACCCCGCCCGGCGGTCGCTGCCGCCGGTACCGCCGCTGCCGCTCCGAGGCCTGGTCAGACGGTTCGTTAGAGTGACCGGGTGAACGAGGAGGAGCAGCCGCCGGTGGCCGTCTGGGCCGCGCTGCGCGCCCACCCGCTGCGCTTCCCGTCCACCCGGTGGGTGCCGCGCTGCTGGGCGTACCTGCTCGGCGGCGCGCTGCTCGGACCGCTGCTGCTGGTCGTCCTGGCGGCACTGCTGACGGTCGGCCTGGGGCTGTCCGTGGTCGGCGTCGGACTGCCGGTCCTCCTCGCCCTGGCCCTCGCGGGCGTCCCCGTGGCCGCCGTCGAACGGCTGCGGCTGCGGCTGGTCGAACCGGCGCCGGTCCCCGACCCGCACCGCCCGCTGCCCGGAGCCGGCCGCCGCGCCCGGCTGCGGACCCGCCTGCGCGAGCGCGCCACCTGGCGCGAACTCGCCCACACCGCGCTCACCGCGACCGTCCTCGCCGCCGCCGCGCTCGGCTTCACCGCCGTGCTGCTGTTCGCCGGCGCCCTGGTCGTCTCCCCGGCGATCGTCTGGGCGCTGGCTCCCGAGACCGTCATGATCATTCCCGGGCGGGTGGTGTCCGGGCCGCTCGCCGCACTGCCGTTCACCGCCGTCGGGCTGGCCGGACTGCTCCTCTGCGCCTACGCCGGTGCCCTGCTGACCACCGCCCACGTGGCACTCGCCCGCCTCCTGCTCGGGCCCCGCGACGAGGACCCCGGCCGGCAGGTCCTCGAACTCACCCGCTCCCGGGCCCGGCTGGCCGACGCCTTCGAGGCCGAACGCCGCCGCATCGAACGCGACCTGCACGACGGCGCCCAACAGCAGCTCGTCGCGCTCAGCATGACCCTCGGCCTCGCCGACCACGCGCTGCACGGCCGCCTGCGCGAAGCCGACCCGGTCGATCCCTCCGCCGACCCGGCTGCCGATGCGGCTGCCGACCCGGCCGTGGCCCAGGCCGCGGCGCTGGTCGCCCGGGCCCGGGGCGAGGCCCGGCAGGCCCTGGAGCAACTGCGCGGCCTGGTCCGGGGCATCCACCCCCAGGTCCTCACCGACCACGGCCTCGCCGCCGCCGTCGCCGAGGTCGCGCTGCGCCACCCCATCCCGGTCGAGGCCGACTTCGACCTCCCGGGCCGGCTGCCCGCGCCGGTCGAGACGACCGCCTACTTCACCGTCACCGAGGCGCTCACCAACGCCGCCAAGCACAGCGGCGCCACCGCGATCACCGTCCGCGGGAGTGTCGCCGACGGCCGCCTGGTGCTCCAGGTGACCGACGACGGCCACGGCGGGGCCGACCCGGCCGCCGGGGCCGGACTGCGGGGACTCGCCGACCGGGTGGCACTCCTGAAAGGACGGCTGATGGTGACGAGCCCGACGGGCGGCCCGACCACACTGCGGCTGGAGGTCCCGTGCTCCGGGTCGTGATCGCCGAGGACGCCGTCCTGCTGCGTGCCGGACTCGTCGAGCTGCTCACCCTCGGCGGCCACCGGGTGACCGCCGCCGTCGGCGACGCCC
The DNA here is from genome assembly GCF_044744365.1 of Kitasatospora sp. NPDC087314. NCBI lineage: Bacteria > Bacillati > Actinomycetota > Actinomycetes > Kitasatosporales > Streptomycetaceae > Kitasatospora > Kitasatospora sp. NPDC087314. Next base: position 549,338 of record NZ_JBIUYE010000002.1, on the reverse strand, counting down.
GCGCCCTCGCCGCCGCCGTCGACGCGGACCGGCCCGACGCCGTCATCACGGACGTCCGGATGCCGCCCGGCTTCTCCGACGAGGGCCTGCGCGCCGCCCTCGACCTGCGTGAACGCCACCCCGGCCTGCCCGTCCTGGTGCTCTCCCAGTACGTCGCCACCCCGTACGCCACCCGCCTGCTCGCCGCCGCCGGCGCTCAACCCGCCGGCCTCGGCTACCTCCTGAAGGACCGGGTCGGCGAGGTCGCCGACTTCCTCGACGCCCTGCGCAGGGTCGCCGCCGGCGACACCGTCATCGACCCCGACGTGGTCCGCGTCCTGATGCGCCAGCAGTCCGCCGACCGCCCGCTCAGCCGCCTCACCCCCCGCGAACGCGAAGTTTTGGCCCTGATGGCCGAAGGCCTCAACAACCAGGCCGTCGCCGCCCGGCTCGTCATCACCGAGGCCTCGGTGGTCAAGCACTGCGGCAACATCTTCATGAAGCTCGACCTCGACCCCACCGAGGGCAACCGCCGCGTCCTCGCCGTCCTCGCCCACCTCCGCGGCGAGTAGGGCGGGTGCGCCGCCCGCCGGTCGTCCCGCCGGGCGTGGTCGGCGAACCGGGCGAACAGGTGGTGCGACGCGCGGCCTCGTATTCGGGGCCCGCGGAATCGACCGGTACCGTTCCCCGCGGAATGCCACGAACGTCCTGGAGGCAGTCGGTCAGCAATCGTTCGACGTCCACCATCGTGCCCACCTCCTCGTGATTTCCGCTGTATTCCTTGGGTTTCCGTGATTCAGTCGGATTGAAAACCGGAAGGCAAATATTCATTGATGAAAAAGCTTGCGCCCCTTGCGCGTTCGGGATTTCGTGCGCTGGCGGCGCACCTTGCGGGCGCACTCGCTCGGCGGGGCGAAAGCGTCGTTTCACGGCCCCGCCGAGCGCTTTCACTCCCCGGCGGGGAGATCGTCCGCGGACCGGTGGGGGAATGGGCCTCGGGTTCGAACTCCCCTCGGGTGAAGCCTCGTTGACAGGATCGGGGGGGGGGCGTCAGGAGGGCTCGGCGAGTACGTCGGGAACGGGGTGGGCGGGAACGGGGTGGGCGGGGTCGAGGAGGTGGGCGAGGCGGTGGGCGGAGGCGTCCCAGGTCCAGTGGGTGGTGGCCCAGTGGCGGCCGGCGGCGCCCATGCGGGCGCGGTCGGCCGCCGGGGCGAGGAGGAGGCGGGTGAGGGCGGCGGCCACGCCGGCGGGGTCGCGGCCGTTGACGACGGTGCCGGTGACGCCGTCGAGGACGGTGTCGGGCGCGCCCCCCGAGCGGCCGGCGACGACCGGGAGTCCGGCGGCGGCCGCTTCGAGGTAGACGATGCCGAGGCCTTCGGCTTCGAGGCCGGCGCGGCGGGTGCGGCAGGGCATGGCGAAGACGTCGGCAGCGGCGTAGTGGGCCGCGGTGGCCGCGTGGTCGAGGCCGCCGGTGAATTCGACGGTGCCCGGTTCGGTGCACCGGTGGGCGAGGGCGCGCAGGCGGTCCTCGTACGGGCCCCGGCCGACGAGCACGAGGGTGGCGCCGGGGACGGCCCGGCGGATCGCGGGCAGGGCGCGGATCAGCACGTCCTGCCCCTTGCGCGGGACGAGGCGGGCCACGCAGAGGATCACCGGCCCGGACCGGGCCCGGCGCGCGCCGTCCTCGGCGGGCCGGAAGCGGTCCGGGTCCACGCCCGGCACCAGGCGCGCCAGCCGGGCGTCCGGGCCGAGGGCGGGGGCGATCCGGGCACGGGTGTACTCGCCGAGGTAGGTGACGACGTCGACGCTGCGGCCGGTCCGGCGCAGCAGGCGGCGGGCGCCGGGGGTGCGGGCCCACCAGATCTCGTGGCCGTGGGTGGTGGCGACGGTGCGGCGGATGCCGTCGGCCTGGCGGAGCAGGCCGGGGGTCATCGCGGCGAGTGGGGCGGCGGCGCCGAACCAGACCCGGTCGCAGCCGTGGGCACGGGCGATCTCGGCGGCGCGGCGGGTGGCCCGGGCGGTGGGCAGCAGGGTGCGGGCCCGGTCGCGGATCACCGGGAAGGGGAGAGCGGCGTCGTGGCGGTCCGCGCCCGGTTCGGCGGAGGTGTAGACCACGACGTCGGAGCCGGGCAGGCGGGTGGCCAGGGCGTGGACGAAGGTTTCGATGCCGCCCTGGCGGGGCGGGAAGTCGTTGGTGACGATGAGTGTGGTGCCCATGGGCGGGTGAGACCTCGGTTCGGGTTCGGGTTCGGGTTCGGGTTCGGCGTCGGAGAGCGGAGCAGCGGGAGCCGGGGGAGCAGGACGAGGACGAGCGGCAGTGCGAGGTAGCCGAACCGCCCGGCGGGGGCGAGCAGGAAGGCCAGGGCGAGCCCGAGGGCGAGCCGGTCGGCGGCGGCCGTCGTGTGCCGGGGCGGGTGGGTGAGCAGGGAGGCCGCGAGGGCGAGGGCGGCGAGCAGCAGCAGGCCGACGGCGGCGTACCAGCCGGGCGGGCCGAGGTCGGCGAGCAGTCGTCCGGGCAGGGGGCTGGCGGCGGGAGTGGGCAGGTCGCCGCGCCCGGTGGGGAAGGCGAAGACCTGCTGGAGCATCGGCCCGGGCGAGCGCAGCGCGCCGGGCAGGATCAGCAGGGCCGCGCCGCCGACCGCGACGGCGGCGGCGCGCAGCGCGGGGCGCCGTCCGGCGGTGGCGGCCAGCAGGGCGGTGACCACGGCGACGGCCGGCCAGGCCGTCCACTTGAGGGAACAGGCGGCGGCGAGGGCCAGCCCGGCGGTGCCGGGCCGTTGCCGGGCGGCGAGGGTGAGGGCGAGCCAGCAGAGGCCGGTCATCGGCAGGTCGACGCCGCTGACGCAGAGCGGCAGCGCGACCACCGGTGAGGCGGCCAGCGCGGCCAGCGCGGTCCGGCGCCCGGCGGGTGCGGAGCGCAGCAGGCAGGCCAGGAACACGGCCGCGCACCAGAGTCGCGCATCGCCCACCAGCCGGGCCGGGGCCGCGGGAAGGGCGCCGGACCAGGCCGCCGGCAGGCCGTCCAGCAGGGCCCGGGGCAGTCCGAGGATCGCCATCCCCGGCAGGTACGGCGTGTATTCGGCGACCGTCCGCGGTTCGGCGAGGTACGGCGTGCCGGTGTGCAGCAGCAGTGCCCCGGAGCGTTCGATCACCCCGACCTCGCTCTGTCCCCGGCCGACCAGGACCAGTGCGACCAGGGGCACGGCGACCGCTCCGGCGAGTGCGAGGGCGACGGACAGTCGCCGGCCCCGACGCGGCAGCAGGAGGGCGGCGAGCGCCGCCAGCAGGTAGCCGACGGCGGCGCAGCCGCCCCAGGCGCGGTGCGGGCCGAGGTCGGAGAGGAGCGGGAACGCCCCGGCCCAGCCGGCCGCGAGGAGCCATCCGCCGCACCACGCCCGTGCCTGCCGTCTGTCGTGAAGGTCTTGCCGATTCATCACCCCTTCATTGCATCGCCGCAGGTCAGCGTGGTCATCACGGTCAGGTCGAGTCCTCTGGTCGGGTTTCCCCTACCGCCGGTCCGGGCCCCGGCGCGGCGGAATTCGCATCCGATCTGACGTTCGGTGTTCGGTGGATTACGGAAAGTGCCCACGGTCCCGCTATCGTGGCGGGCGTGGTGAGGTCGTGGGATGCGGCGGTGGAGCGGGCGCAGGACCGGCTGGCGGCGGGGCCGCGGCTGAGGGTGGTCGCCGTGGGGGACGAACAGCGGTTCGCGCTCTGGGACTTGGCGTCCCTGGTGGAGGGTGGGCTGGGGGAGCGGGTGGCCCCGGACGGGCTGGCGCCGGAGGCCGAGCGGCGGTGGCGCGAACGGCTGGGCGAGAGCGGCCGGGAGTGGCCCGGCGGCGAGTTGTACCGGCGCCGCTACTGGGTGCTGGACGAGGGCGGTGCCGTGGCCGGCACGGTGGCCGTGGACAACTGGACCAGGGGGCCGGGCCAACTCGCCGTCTCCTCTCTCTACGTGATCCCCGAGGCGCGCGGCCGCGGCCTGGCCGCCGGGGTGCTGGAGGAGGTGTACGCGGCGGCCGTCGCGGAGGGCCTGCCCGGCTTCCGGCTGGAGACGCACTGGACCTGGCCGCACGCCGTCCGCTACTACCTGCGCCGCGGCCTCTGGGTGGTCGGCTGGAAGCGCTCGCTGGCCCTGGCCCGGATGCCCCAACTCCCGCTCTACCAGGTGCGCGAGGAGGACGGCTGGCTGCACCTGCTGGTCGCGGACCGGGCGCGGGGCTGGGTGCCGATGCTCGCGGCCGGCCGTGAGGGCCGCTGGCTGCGGTTGGACGAGACGCCCGACTACCGGGCCGCCGACGGCTGGGTGCACGAGTACGCGCGGTCGACGCTGGCACTGCACCTGGCGCTCGAGGGCCGGCCGCTGGTGCGCGGCCCGCAGTGGTGGGCGGAGGCGTGGCGGTGGTCGGACGCCGGGGAACCGGAGGGACTGGCGTACAGGATCGAGCAGTTCGAGCAGTCGGCCCGGGCGGCGGGCCGCCCGGTGGTCGGCCCGCAGGACCCGCCGACGGCCCCGGTGGCGGTACCGGGGCTGGCAGACTCGGGGGATGGCTGAGATCGAGATCGACGGCGCGCCGGCCGACCCGGCGCGGCTGGCCGCACTGGGGCTGCTGAACTACGGGCACTTCACGACCCTGCGCGCCGAGGCGGGCCGGGTCCGGGGCCTGGAACTGCACCTGGACCGGCTGGTCCGGGACTGCCGGGCGCTGTTCGCCGCCGAGTTGGACCGGCTGACGGCGCGGGAGCGGATCCGCGCGGTGCTGCCCGCCGACGGTGCGCCGGTGATCGTCCGGGTGACCGGGTACGACCCGGAGCTCGGCCTGGAGCGCCCCGGCGGCCCGGCCAGGCCCGGCCTGCTGGTCACCACCCGCCCGGCCCCGACGACCGCGCCCGGCCCACTGCGGGTGCGGACGGCGGCGTACCGTCGGGAGCTGCCGGAGGTGAAGCACGTCGGTCTGTTCGGCCTGGTCCATCAGCGCAGGCTGGCCCAGCTCGACGGCTACGACGACGTGTTGCTGGTCGACCCGGGCCGTGGCCGGGTGACCGAGGGCGCCACCTGGAACGTCGGCTTCCTCGACGGCCGCCGACTGGTCTGGCCGGACGGCCCGAGCCTGCCCGGCGTCACCGCCGCGCTACTGGCCGGAGCGTACGACGGGCCGCAGTCGCGCGAGCCGGTGGAGGCGTCCGGGCTGGACCGCTTCGCGGCCGCGTTCGCGGTGAACGCGGGCGTCGGTGTCCGCCCACTGGCGGCGGTCGACGGCACCGCCTTCGACCCGGCCCACCCCGTGCTCGCCGAGCTGCGCGCCGCCTACCAGGGGATCGCCGCCGACCTGGTGTGAGCCGGGGTCCCGGCCCTGTTACGGGCTCGCGACGCCCGCGCGCGCTGCTGCCCCCCGGAGGGCGGTGGGGATATCCCCACCCCCGGTCCGCCAGCGGCCTCCATGGTTCGCGAGCCCGGTCCTTCCTAGCCTGGAACACGTCGACGACCAGCGACGATCCCCGAAGGAAGGCCCACCCCATGGCACGCCGCCACGACCGCCCATCGACCGAGCCGTACGCGACCGAGCCGTACACGGCCGGCCCGTACGCCAGCGGGGCGTACGCCGGGCAGAGCGTCCGGCCCGCGATCGAGCTGCGCGGGGTGCGTCGTACCTACGGCCGCGGCGGCGAGACCGTGCACGCGCTGCGCGGGATCGACCTCGCGCTCGGGCACGGCAGCTTCACCGCCGTGATGGGCCCGTCCGGCTCCGGCAAGTCCACCTTCCTGCAGTGCGCGGCGGGCCTGGACAAGCCCGACCAGGGGGAGATCCGCCTCGGCGACGAGGACATCACCCGGCTGAGCGAGAACCGGCTCACCAAGCTGCGCCGCAGCCGGATCGGCTTCATCTTCCAGTCCTTCAACCTGCTTCCCTCGCTGACGGTGGAGCAGAACGTGCTGCTCCCGCAGCGGCTCGCCGGCGAGCGCCAGGACCGCGCCCGCGCCCGGGAGCTGCTGGCCCAGGTCGGGCTGGGCGAGCACGCCAAGCGGCGGCCCGGCCAGCTCTCCGGCGGCCAGCAGCAGCGGGTGGCGATCGCCCGCGCGCTGATCACCGGCCCGGACGTGGTGTTCGCCGACGAGCCGACCGGCGCGCTGGACACCACCACCGCGCACGAGGTGCTGGGCCTGCTGCGGCGCGCCGTGGACGACCTGGGCGCGACGGTGGTCATGGTGACCCACGACCCGGTGGCGGCCTCGTTCGCCGACCGGGTGCTGTTCCTGGCCGGCGGCGCGATCGTCGACGAGCTCCACCACCCGGAGCCGCAGGCCGTCGCCGACCGGATGGTCCGGCTCACCGCCCGCCCGGCGAGGGTCGCGGCATGAACCAGCGGAACGACGTCGCCGCCGAGCAGAACGGCTCCGCCACCGGGCGGAACGAGCAGAACGACTTCACCACCGAGCGGAACGGGGCGGGTGCATGAGCAACGGACTGGCACGCGCCTCGGTGCGCTTCCGGCCCGCGTCCTTCGCGGGCACCCTGATCGCCCTGCTGCTGGGCGCCGCCGTGGTGGTGGCCTGCGGGGCCCTCCTGCAGACCGGCCTGACCGTGGGCGTCGCACCGCAGCGGTACGCCGGCGCCCCGGTGGTGGTCGCGGCAGACCAGGCGGTGAAGATCTCCGCCAAGGTCGGCAGGGACACCGAGACCAGGGAGCTGACCACCCCCGAGCGGGCCCGGGCGGACGCCGCCCTGGTGAGCCGGATCGCCGCCCTGTCCGGCGTCGCCGCCGCCCGCCCGGACAGCGCCTTCCCGCTGCCGGCCGGGGCCGGCACCCCCGCCCTGACCGGCCGGGGCTACGCCGCGCTCGGCATCGCCGGCCCGGCCGACAAGCTGGTCGAGGGCCGTGCACCCGGCGCGAACGAGGTGGTGCTGGACGCCGACACGGCGCGCGCCGCCCGCCTCGCGCCCGGCGCGAGCCTCACCCTCACCGCCCCCGGCGGCACCGGTGCCTACCGTGTCTCCGGCCTGGCCGCCGCCCAATCGGCCGGCCCCACCGCCTGGTTCGCCGACGCCACCGCCGACCGCCTGTCCGGCCACCCCGGCCGGATCGACGCGATCGCCGTGCAGCCGCGCGAGGGCGTGGACCGCGCGGCGCTCGCCGCCCAGGTCCGCCAGGCCGTCGGCGCCGACGCCATGGTCTTCACCGGCGACGGCCGCGGCACCGTCGAGCAGCCCGCCATCGGCGAGGGCCGCACCCTGCTGATGGCGCTCGGCGGCACCTTCGGCGGCTACGCCACCATGACCGCGATCTTCGTCGTGATGAGCACCGTCGCCCTGGCCACCGGCCAGCGCGCCCGGGAGTTCGCCCTGCTGCGCGCCATCGGCGCCACCCCGCGGCAGATCCGCCGCACCATCGCCACCGAGGCGATGCTGGTCGCGCCGGTCGCCGGCGCGCTCGGCATCCTGCCCGGGCTGGCCCTCGCCCGCTGGTGGTTCGACGAGCTGGCCGCGCGCGGCGCGGTGCCGCAGGGCGTGCAGCTGGACGTCGGCCCGCTGCCGATGCTCGCCGCCATCCTCACCTGCACCCTCGCCGCGCTGACCGCCGGCTTCCTGGCCGCCCGCCGCCCCGCCCGGCTGCGCCCCGGCCAGGCGCTCGGCGCGGCCGCCGTCGAACCGGCCCGCCCCGGCACGGTGCGCACCGTCATCGGGCTGGTGTTCGCCGCCGGCGGCGTGGCCGCCGCCGTCTTCGCGGCCGCCCTGGACGGGATGAACGCCGCCAACACCGCGCTCGGCGTGGTCATGTGCTTCATGATGGCCGTCGCCCTGCTCGGCCCCTGGGTGGCCCGGATCGCCGCCGCGGTGGTCGGCACCCCGCTGCGGGCGGGCGGCGCGCCCGGCTCGCTGGCCGCCGACAACACCCGGGCCAACGCCCGCCGGCTGGCCTCCGCGATCACCCCGATCGTGCTCGTCACCGCCTTCTGCGGCACCCTGCTGTTCCTCCAGAGCACCATCAGCCACGCCACCGGCGAGAACGTGCGCAACGGCATCACCGCCGACCACGTGGTCGGCTCCACCGGCCCCGGCCTGCCCGCGGGCACCGCCGAGCGCGCCGCCAAGGTGCCCGGCGTGGACGCCGCGGTCGGCGTGCTGCGCACCGCCGCGGTGTACGAGCACAGCCAGCAGCTCGCCTCCGCCACCGCGCTCGGCGTCGACGGCGACCCGGCCAGGCTGGCCCGGGTGCTCGACCTGGGCGTGCGCGGCGGCTCGCTCGCCGACCTCGGCCACGGCGACGACACCGTCGCCCTGGACGTCACGCTGGCCGACGCGCTGGACGCCAAGGTCGGCGACCGGGTGTCGCTGCGGCTCGGCGACGGCACCCCCGTGCGGCCCGCCGTGGTCGCCGTCTACGACCGCGGGCTCGGCTTCGGCCAGGTGCTGCTGCCGCGGGCGGCCGTCGCCGGGCACGTCACCGCCGGGTACGACAGCCAGGTGCTGGTCGCCGACGCGCCGGGCGCCGACCGCGCGGCGGTGACGGCCGCCCTGGCCGGGCTCGCGGGCCCCGGCGGGACGACCGTGACCGACCGGGCCGGGTTCGTCGCCCAGTCCGACAAGATGATGGAGCTCAACGCCTGGGCCAACAAGGTGATGGCCGGCGTCCTCGGCGGCTTCGCGGCCGTCACTGCCGCCAACACCCTGGTGATGACCGTCCTCGACCGGCGCCGCGAGGTCGCGCTGCTCCGGCTGGCCGGCACCACCCGGCGCCAGGTGCGCGGCATGATGCGCTGGGAGGCGCTGCTGGTCGCCGCGACCGGGCTGGTGGTCGGCGGGGCGATCGCCTGGATCGCCCTCGTCCCGATCGCCCGGGGCGTCGCCAACTCCTCCCCGTACGTCCCGCCGGCGCTCGCCCTGCCGCTGGCCGCCGGAGCCGTCCTGCTCTGCCTCGGCGCCACCGGGCTGCCCGCCCGGGCCCTGCTGCGCACCCGCCCGGTGGAGCTGGGCGCGGCCCGGCAGTAGCCGCGGTCCCGAGGCCTTCGGGGCCCCGTCCGGTGCTACCGGACGGGGCCCCTTTCGGTCTGCTCGGAGCCCCCCTTCCGTTCTGCTGCGGGTGCCTTCGGGCGGGTGCGGCACCCGCTGGAGGACCGCCGGCCGGCGGTCCTCCAGGACCGCTGGACGGCCGGACGAGGGGCTCGCTCGGACGGGTGACAAAAGCCCGGCCGAGCAGGCGTAGTGGGGTGGTGGGAAAAGTCCGGAATCCTTTGTCGGAGCCGAGTATGACGCCGGATCAGTTACGCTCTCGCCCGCCCCGACCGACCCGCCGAAGCAGAGAGTAGCCCGACATGAGCAGTCCTCCCGCGGCCCCCGCGCCCCGCTGGCCGCTGATCCTGCTGCGCATCACCGCGACCACCCTGACCCTCCTGGCCGTGCTCCAGGCCATGCTGGCCGGCAGCTTCCTCAACGGCACCTACGAGTCACTCGAGGACCACGAGGGCAACGCGATGATGCTGGCCACCGTCGTCGTCTGCCAGCTGGTGGTGGCCGCGCTGGTCCGCCGGCCCGGCCGCGGCCCGATCTGGCCGCTGTGGACCACCGCCCTGCTGACCGTCGCCGTCATCGGCCAGATCGGCGCCGGCTACGGGCGGGCGCTCGGCGTGCACGTCACCCTGGGCGTGCTGCTGGTCAGCGGCGTCCTGTTCGGGCTGGTCGGCGCCTGGCGGATCCCGCTGTCCGCCCGCGCGGGGAGCCTGCCCGTGCCGGACGGCAGCGGACGGCTGCCGCGTCCCACCAGGTCGCGGGAGGTGGTCAAGTGAACCGCCGACGGTTCCTCGGCCTCGGAGCCTCCGTCCTCGGCGCCGGCGCGCTGGCGGCCGTCACCGTCCCCGCGGCCGCCCGGCTGCTCGCCGAGGGCCGCCCCGGCCGGCTGCTCAGCAGCGACCTCGCCCTGCCCGAGCCCTTCCAGGTCCCGCTGCCGGTGCCGGCGGTGCTCCAGCCGGTGCGCACCGACGGGACGACCGACTACTACGAGATCACCCAGCAGGTCGCCAAGCTGGAGATCCTGCCCGGCGTCAGGACCGAGGCCTGGACGTACGGCGGCACCTTCCCCGGGCCGACCGTGGTCACCCGGTCCGGCCGGGCGGCGGTGGTCAAGCACCGCAACGAGCTGCCGGTGGCGACCGTCGTCCACCTGCACGGCGGCCACACCCCGGCCGACAGCGACGGCTACCCCATCGACCTGCTGCTGCCGGTCGGCTCCTCGGGTGCGGGCGCGGACCAGGGCATGTCGGGGATGCCCGGCATGCAGCACGCGACGGGAGACACCGTCACCGGCGAGCGCACCCACACCTATCCGGGCAACCAGCGCGCCGCCACCCTCTGGTACCACGACCATCGGATGGGCTTCACCGGCCCCGCGATCTGGCGCGGCCTGGCCGGCTTCCACCTCGTCCACGACGACGAGGAGAACGCCCTGCCGCTGCCGAAGGGCGAACGCGACCTCCCGCTGATGCTCGCCGACCGCGCCTTCGCCGCCGACGGCTCGTTCCACTACCCCGCCACCGACGCGGCCCTCGCCGTGCCCGGCGTCACCGACGACTACATGAACGGCGTCCTCGGCGACGTCATCCTGGTCAACGGCGCCCCCTGGCCCCGCCTCGACGTCGACCGCGCCCGCTACCGGCTGCGCGTGCTCAACGCCTCCAACGCCCGCCTCTACCGGCTCGAACTCGACCCGCAGCCCTCCGGCGGCGACGCCCTCGTCCAGATCGGCTCCGACGGCGGGCTGCTGGCGGCCCCGGTCACCCACGACGCCCTGGAGATCGCCCCCGCCGAGCGCTTCGACCTCGTCGTCGACTTCTCCCGTTACGCCCCGGGCACCTCCGTGCGCCTGGTCAACCGCTTCGGCAGCGGCCGCACGGCGGAGGTGATGCGCTTCGACGTCTCCTCCCGGCAGGTCAGCGACGACTCGACCGTCCCCGACAAGCTGTCCACCGTCGAGGCCCTGGACGCCTCCGCCGCCGTCGCCACCCGCCACTTCAGATTCCGCCGCAGCCGCGACGACGGCTGGACCATCAACGACGACCCGTACCAGCCCGGACGCGACCTCGCCCGGCCCGCCCTCGGCAGCATCGAGCGGTGGCGCTTCTCCACCGACCTGCACCACCCCGTGCACGTCCACCTCAACCCCTTCCAGGTGCTCACCCGCAACGGCAGGGACCCGGGCCCGTACGACACCGGCTGGAAGGACACGGTCGACCTGTGGCCGGCGGAGGCGGCCGAGGTCCTGGTGCGCTTCACCGACTACCGGGGGACGTACCTGTTGCACTGCCACAACCTGGAGCACGAGGACATGGCGATGATGGCGGACTTCACCGTGCAGTGAGCACGCGGGTTCATCCGTTTCATCCGTTCGGTCGAGTGCCGGAGGGCGCGCGGTGCGCCCTCCGGCGCCGGTGACCTAGCGTCGCGAGGAGGTGCACCCGCCGTCCCGTCCACCGAGGAGCCGCGCATGACCACCCCCGCCGAACGTCGCCGGCACGGCCGGGCCGCCCGCGACCGCGTCTCCCGCTCCGCCCACGGGCGGTGGATCCCCGCCGCCGACCGGCCGGACCCGGTGGAGGTCCTGGTGCGCCAGGGCGAGGACCGGGTCGCCCGGCTGCTGCCGATCCGCTACGGGCGGATGGCCGACACCCCCTTCAGCTACCTGCGTGGCGCCGCCGCCGTCATGGCCGCCGACCTCGCCGCCGTCCCCGACACCGGCCTCACCGTCCAACTCTGCGGTGACGCCCACCTGGTGAACTTCGGCGTGTACGCCTCGCCGGAACGCGCCCTGCTCTTCGACGTCAACGACTTCGACGAGACCTACCCCGGCCCCTTCGAATGGGACGTCAAACGGCTCGCCGCCAGCATCGCCGTCGCCGCCCGCGGCAACGGGCAGGACGAGGACCGCGCCCACCGCGCCGCCCGCGCCGCCGCCCAGGGGTACGCCACCGCGATGCGCCGCCTCGCGGGGCTCGGCGAACTCGACGTCTGGTACTCCCGGATCGATACCGGCGACCTGCTGCCGCTGCTGCGCAGGCCGAGGGGGCGCAAGCGGGCCGAGGACGGCCTCGCCCACGTCCGCCGCCGCACCAGCCTGCAGGCCTTCGGCAAGCTCACCGAGGAACGGGACGGGCGCCGGTGCATCATCAGCGCGCCACCGCTGATCGAACCGCTGAAGAAGACCGGACTGCGCGACATCGGCAAGGTGTTCAGCGACTACCGGGCCACCCTCGCCGAGGACCGCCGGCTCCTTCTCGACCGCTACCGCTTCGTCGACGCGGCCACGAAGGTCGTCGGCGTCGGCAGCGTCGGAACCCGCTGCTTCATCGTCCTGCTGGAGGGCCGGGACACCCGCGACCCGCTGTTCCTCCAGCTCAAGGAGGCCGGGCGGTCCGTGCTGGAGGAGCATCTGCCGCCCACCCGGGTCGCCGCCGAGGTCGCCGCCCACCACGGCGGCCGCCGTGTCGTCACCGGCCAGCACCTCATGCAGGCCGCCAGCGACATCTTCCTCGGCTGGACCACCGGCCCCGCCGGGCGCCACTTCTACGGCCGCCAACTGCGCGACATGAAGGGCTCGGTGGAGGTCGCCGACCTGACTCCGGCCGGCCTGCGCGGCTACGCCGACCTGTGCGGTCGCACCCTCGCCCGCGCCCACGCCCGCACCGGCGACCGCCTCGCCATCGCCGGCTACCTGGGCGGCGCGGACACCTTCGCGGAGGCGATCGCCGACTTCTCCGTCCGGTACGCGGACCAGACGGCGCTCGACCACGCGGAGCTGCTCGCCGCGATCGACGCCGGACGGATCACGGCGCGGCCGGGGATCTGAGGGGCCGGGGATCTGCGGGGCCGGGGATCTGCGGGGCCGGGGATCTGCGCGGCCGGGGATCTGAGGGGCCGGGGATCTGCGGGGCGGCCCGGCCGCCGGGGCCCGCCGGAAATGCGGTTGCCCCGGTGGGGGCGGCTGACATTGGCTTGCCCGCATGACCGAACTGCGCACCGACCGCCTGCTCATCCGCCCCTGGCGGGAGACCGACCTCGCGCCGTGGGCCGCGATGAACGCCGACCCCGAGGTCCGCGAGCACCTCGGGGACGTCCTCACCCGCGAGCAGAGCGACGCCTCGGTGGCGCGCTTCCAGGCCGAGAGCGCGGCGCGCGGCTACGGCTGGCTGGCCGTCGAGGTTCGGGCCACCGGCGAGTTCGTCGGCTTCGCGGGCCTCGACGACGTCGACGAGGGCCTGCCCTTCACCGGCGTCGAGATCGGCTGGCGCCTGGCCCGCGGGGCCTGGGGCCACGGCTACGCGACGGAGGCGGCCCGCGCCGTCCTCGCCCACGGCTTCGGCACCCTCGGCCTCGACGAGATCCTCGCCGTCACCACCGCGACCAACCTCCGCTCCCAGGCCGTCATGCGCCGCCTCGGGATGACGTCCGACCCCGCCGACGACTTCGAGGACCCGGACGCCCCCGAGGGCCCGCTGCGCCCCAACGTCCTGTTCCGCCTCCGCCGCGAGCAGACGGGCTGAGGTCGGACGGACGGACGCGGCCGCCGCCGTTGTCAGTGGCGTGTGCTTGGGTGATCCACATGCTGGCGATCGGGGTGCAGGAGAACGACGGGACGCGACACCTTCGGGTGGGCGCGGACGAGTTGGCGCGGCTGGTGCGGCGGATCGGCGCGGAGGGCGACCGCTTCCTGGTCGCGCAGCGGATACCGGACCTGCCGGACGTCTTCATCCAGGTGTGGCACGCCGACGGCGGTGACTACACGCTCGAACACCGCGACGGCTCCGCCGCCCGGCACTTCGAGGTGCGGACGGACGGGCCCGAGCCGGTGGTCGCCGCGATCACCGGCTGGGCGCGGCGGGAGCCGGGCTGGGGCGACGGGCTGGACTGGCAGCCGCTCGACCTGGGCCCGCGGCCCGAGCCCGTCCCGCCGTTCGACCTGCCCGCCGCCGACCTCCGGCACCTGGAGGACCGGCTGCGCCTCACCCTGGCCGCCGGCTACACCACCCGCGCCGAGCTCGCCGAGCTCGCCGAGGACCACCTCGTCTCCGGCGATCACCGCCCGCTCTCCCGCGACCAGGCCGAGCAACTCGCCGACCGGCTCTGGCTGGAGCGCGTCGGCGAGCAGACCGGCTGGATCGGCGAGACCGATCCGGAACGCCTCACCCGCGCCTTCGCCGCCCTGACGGCGGCCGGCCTCACCGCGCGGGAGCACTTCGCCTGCTGCCGCTCCTGCGGCGACGCGGAGATCGCCGCCGCCGCAGAGCCGGACGCCCACGGCTACGTCTACTTCCACAGCCAGGGCACCGACTCCGCCGCCGCCTGCCACGGCCTCAGCCTCCTCTACGGTGGCTTCGACGCCTCCCCGCTGACCACCACCGCCATCGGCCACGAGGTCGTCGCCGCCCTCACCGACGCCGGCCTGCCCGCAGTCTGGAACGCCGACCCGTCCCACGCCATCGAGATCCGCCCCCTCCTCTGGCTCCGCCGCCTGACCGGCTGAGCCCCACGGCCGAAGCCGAGCCCGCCGCGGCCTCGGGTCCGGCGCGGTGGGTGGCGCGCCGGACCGGGTGCGGTCGGGACGTCGGGCGGTTCAGGGGACCAGGAGGTGGAGGGCGGCTCGGTCGACGGTGACGTCGACGGGGAGCGGGGCGATGAACTCGCCGTCGGCGTAGGCGGTGATGGCGGGGGAGTCGATCCGCAGGGAGGTGGTGCGGTGGGTGGTGACCTCGGGGTGGGTGGTGTGGGTGCCCTTGAAGAGGGTGGGGAAGAAGCGGGCGATGCGCAGGCGGGGCATGGCGGCGACGAGGGTGAGGTCGAGGAGGCCGTCGTCGGGGAGCGCGGCGGGGCACATCAGCATGCCGCCGCCGTAGCTGCGGGTGTTGCCGACGGCGGCCAGGGTGAGGTCGCGTTCGATGACGGTGCCGTCGGCGAGGGTGATGCGGAAGGGCAGGGGACGCAGGTTGACGAACTCGGCGAGGATGGCCAGGTTGTAGCGCATCCGGCCGCGGGGCCACCGCAGCCGGTTGGCGCGGTCGCTGACCAGGGAGTCGAAGCCGGTGGCGAGGACGGAGCCGTACCAGCGGGTGGTGCCGTCGGCGGCGGTGACCCGGCCGAGGTCGACGGTCCGGGTGCGTCCGGCGGCGACGACGTCGGCGGCGGCCTCGGGGGTGCCGAGCGGGAGGCCGTATTCGCGGGCGTGGTCGTTGCCGGTGCCGGCGGGTATCACGCCGAGCGGGCAGTCCGTGCCGGCGACGGCCTGCAGGGCGAGGTTGATCATGCCGTCGCCGCCGACCACCACGACCGCGTCGACGCCGTCGGCGACGGCCTGGCGGGCGAGGCGGACGGAGTCCTCGGGGTCGCGGCCCGCGTGCCGGTCGACGTCGAGGCCGAGGGCGCGCAGGCGGGCGACGGCCCGGTGGGCGACGGGTGCGGCGTGGCCGGCGCCCGCCGCCGGGTTGGTGAGAACGGCGACCCGGTGGACGGTTCTCGGGCCGGTCAAGGGATCAGCTTGCCGGGGTTGAGGATGCCGGCCGGGTCGAGTTCGGCCTTGACGGCGCGCAGGATGCGCACGCCCAACTCGCCGATCTCGTCGGTCATCCAGGGCCGGTGGTCGGCGCCGACGGCGTGGTGGTGGGTGATGGTGGCGCCGGCGGCGACGATGGCGTCGCAGGCGGCGCGCTTGGCGACGGCCCACCGGGCGAGCGGGTCCTCGCCGAGGGCGGCGACGACGGTGAAGTAGAGCGAGGCGCCGGTCGGGTAGACGTGCGAGATGTGGCAGAGGACGAGGGCGCCGGGCAGGGCGGTGGTGAGGGCCTGGGTGACGGCGGTGCGCAGCTCCGGCAGTCGGCTCCAGTCGGTCGCCGTCTCCAGGGTCTCGCACAGGGCGCCGGCGCTGAGCAGGGAGTCCCGCAGGTAGGGGGCGTTGAACCGGCCGTGTTCCCAGGCCCGGGCGGGGGCTTCGCCGAGGGAGGTGGCGCCGGCGGCGAGCAGGGTGTCGCGGGTGAGCCGGTGGCGGGCGGCGACCTGTTCGGCGGTGCCCTCGAAGACGGTGACGGCGAGGCAGCCGCTGACGGCGGGGGCGCCGCCGATCTGCTCGGTCATGGCGAGGTTGACCATGGTCTCGGCCTCGTCGGAGAGCCGGATGACGGTCGGGCCGGTGCCGCCCTGCTCCACGGCGCGCAGGGCGGCGCTGCCGGTGGCGAAGTCGGGCAGGCTCCACGCCTCGTAGGCCTTGACGGCGGGCAGCGGGTGAACCCGGAGCCGGACGGCGGTGATGACGCCGAGGGCGCCCTCGGAGCCGAGGAAGAGTTCGCGCAGGTCGGGGCCGGCGGCGGAGGCGGGGGCGCGGCCGAGGTCGAGCACCCCGGCGGGGGTGACGACGCGCAGGCCGCGGACCATCTCGTCGAAGCGCCCGTGGCCGGCGGAGTCCTGGCCGGAGGAGCGGGTGGCGGCGAAGCCGCCGATGGTGGCGTAGCGGAAGCTCTGCGGGTAGTGGCCGAGTTCGTAGCCGCGTTCGGCGAGCAGGGCCTCCGCGGCCGGGCCGGTGAGGCCGGCGCCGAGGACGGCTTCGCCGGAGGTCTCGTCGAGGTCGTGGAGGCGGTCGAACCGGCGCAGGTCGAGCGAGACGACGGCGGTGAAGGAGCCGCGCTCGGGGTCGAGGCCGCCGACGACGCTGGTGCCGCCGCCGAACGGGACGACGGCGATGCGGCGTTCGGCGCAGAGCGCGAGGACGGCGGCGATCTCCTGCTCGTCGCCGGGCAGGACGACGGCGTCGGGCGCGTCCTGGGGCGCGCGGCTGCGGCGGCGCAGCAGGTCGGGAGTGGACTTGCCGCCGGCGCGCGGGAGCCGGTCGGCGTCGGCGGCGCTGACGTGGGCCTCGCCGACGGCGGCGGCGAGGGCCTTGAGGTCGTCGGCGGAGATCCGCGAAGGGTGCAGCACGACCTCGTCCGCGGCCGGTCCGGGGGCGGCGTCGCCGGTGACGCCGAGGGCGGCGGCGAGCAGCCCCTTGACGTCCGCGGACAGCTCCTTGGCGAGGGCCGGGTCGCCCCAGGCGTCCCACTTCATCGGGGGGAGCGGCAGCGCGGCGTCGGCCGGTCCCGCTTGCGTCTCAGGTGCCATGCGTTACAGTTTCACACATCATGTCAAGTAGTAACGCCGAGCCCCGCAGCGCCGCGCAGCCTCCCGAGGCAGCCCCGGCGCCCCGCAGCACCGACGACGCGATCCTGGACGCCGCCGCCGACCTGATCGTCCATCTCGGCGTGCGCCGAACGCAGTTGGCGGAGATCGCCCGCCGCGCCGGGGTCAGCCGGCCGACCGTCTACCGGCGCTGGCCGGACGTGCGGTCGGTGATCGGCGCGCTGCTCACCCGGGAGATCCGGGCCACCCGGGAGGGCGTCGCCCTGGAGTTCGGCGGCGGGACCCCGATCGACCGGGAGGCCTTCGTCGACGGGGTCGTCGAGGTGGCCGTCCGGCTGCGGGACCACCCGGTGCTCGGCGCGCTGCTGCGCTCCTCCGACTCCGACCTGCTGCTGGAGTACGTCGTCGAGCGGCTCGGCACCAGCCAGCGCGGCCTGCTGGAGGCGCTGCGCGCCGGCATCGAACAGGGGCAGGCCCACGGTTCGATCCGAGCCGGCGAGCCGGTCGAACTGGCCGCCATGGTCCTGCTGATCGCCCAGTCCACCGTCCAGTCGCACCGCATGGTGGCCTCGCTGCTGCCGGAGGCCGCCTGGCGGCGCGAACTGGCCACCGCGCTGAACGGATACCTCGCGCCATGACCTCGACGCCCGCTGCTTCCTCCGCCGGCCCCTTCGCCGGTTCCAGTCGACTCGACGCGGCCCGGAGGCGGTGGGAGCTGGACGCGCTGGGGGACCGCCCGCGGGTGGACCTGCTGGTGATCGGCGGCGGTGTCACCGGCGCCGGGGTGGCCCTGGACGCCGCCGCGCGCGGCCTGCGCACGGTGCTGGTCGAGGCCCGCGACCTGGCCTTCGGCACCAGCCGCTGGAGCTCCAAGCTGGTGCACGGAGGCCTGCGCTACCTCGCCTCCGGCCGGATCGGGGTGGCCCGGGAGAGCGCCGTCGAGCGCGGCGTGCTGATGACCCGCACCGCCCCGCACCTGATCCGTCCACTGCCCCAACTGGTGCCGCTGCTCCCGGGGTTGCTGCGCCCCGGACAGGCCTCGCTGATCCGGGTGGGCTTCCACGCCGGGGACGCGCTGCGCCTCAGCGCCGGGACGCCGGGCGCGCTGCTGCCCCGGGTGCGCCGGATCGACGCCGCGCGGACACGGCAGCTGGTGCCGGGCGTGCGGACGGCCGGCCTGTCCGGCGCGCTGGTCGCGCACGACGGCCAACTCGTGGACGACGCACGGCTGGTGGTGGCACTGGCGCGGACCGCGGCGCAGTACGGCGCCACCGTGCTGACCCGGGTGCGGGCGGAGTCCGTGACGGGAACCTCCGCCCGGCTCACCGACACGCTCACCGGGCAGTCGCTGACCGTCGAGGCCGGCGCGGTGGTCAACGCCACCGGAGTCTGGGCGGGCGAGGTGGACACGTCGATCAAGCTGCGGCCCAGCCGGGGCACCCACCTCCTGGTGGACGCCGCCGCGCTCGGCCACCCCACCGCGGCGCTCACCGTGCCGGTGCCCGGCTCGACCAGCCGCTTCGTCTTCGCGCTGCCGCAGCAGCTCGGCCGGGTGGCGATCGGGTTGACCGACGAGGACGCGCCCGGGCCGATCCCGGACGAGCCGGTGCCCACCGAAGGCGAGCTCGCGTTCCTGCTCGACACCGTCAACGCCGCCCTGAGCACCGCGCTGACCAGGGCGGACGTGCGCGGCGCGTACGCGGGACTGCGGCCGCTGATCGACACCGGGGGCGGCAGCACCGCCGACATCTCCCGGGAGCACGCGGTGCTGGAGTCGCCGTCCGGGGTGGTCACGGTGGTCGGCGGCAAGCTCACCACCTACCGGCGGATGGCCGAGGACGCGGTGGACACCGCCGTCCGGCTGCGCGGCCTGCCGGCCCGTGCCTGCTGGACGGCCCGCCTGCCGCTGGTCGGGGCCCCGACCCACCGGGACAGCCGCCCGCTCCCGGCGAGCGGCGCGCCCGGCTCGCTGCTCGCCCGGCACGGCGGCGCGGCCTGGGAGGTGCTGGCCGCCGGCGACCTCGGGCCGATCGCCGAAGGCCTGGACGTGACGCGCGCAGAGGTCGCCTACGCCGTCACGCACGAGGGCGCGCTGGACGTCGCCGACGTGCTCGACCGCCGGACCAGGATCGGCCTGGTCGCCGAGGACGCCGAGTGCGCCCGCCCGGCGGTCGAGGAGATCCTGACGCGGCACCAGGGCGGCGCTTAGACGTGCTGCGGCGGGCCCCGGGCTCTCACCCGCCCGGTCGTGGTAGTCGTGATGACCGTCAAGGACAGGGGGCATCGGCCGGGTGGTCTCAGCGCGCCGCGCGCTCCGGCATCGGGTGTTCGGATCCCGCGACCGTCAGGACGCAGGAGTACGGCTGTTCGGCCACACCAGTCCGGTCGAGCCGGACGGAGAGCGGCAGCGGCGGCTCCCCGGCGAGCTGGGCGGAGAGCGTCAGCGGGTAGACGCCGTGCCCGTGGACGCGGTGGAAGGCGCACTCCTTGCCGTCCACCAGCAGCTCGGTCTCGGTGATCCAGCCGGTCCGGACGTTGACGGTGACCGAGTGCCCGGCCTGGTCGGCGTGGAAGCTGTACCGCTGACGCATGGGAACCTCCCGCGCGGGGGCTTCGATCGGGGAAGGTCAATCGGGAAGGACCAGAGGATCCACGGCCAGTCTAGGGCGGCCACCCGGCAGGGGCGCCCCTGCGGGTCGGTGTCGGCGGGCCGGGGTGACGGTCGGTTCCCGGTGGAGCCCCTGAGAAATCCCCGGGGTGGGGCCCGACCGCAGGTGGATTCCGGTGATCTCTACAGTGTTGTAGATTCGTCCGCAGGGAGAGATCGAGGAGGGCATTGTGGGAGTTTCGCTGGCCAAGGGCGGCAACGTCTCGCTGAGCAAGGAGGCGCCCGGTCTGAGCGCCGTGATCGTGGGTCTCGGCTGGGACGTGCGCACCACCACCGGGGCCGACTACGACCTGGATGCCAGCGCGCTGCTGTGCAACGCGCTCGGCAAGGTGGTCTCGGACCAGCACTTCGTCTTCTTCAACAACCTGCGCAGCCCCGAGGGCTCGGTCGAGCACAGCGGCGACAACCTGACCGGTGGCGGCGACGGCGACGACGAGCAGATCAAGGTCGACCTGGCGCGGGTGCCGGCCGACGTGGCGAAGGTGGTCTTCCCGGTGTCGATCTACGACGCCGACGCCCGGCTGCAGAACTTCGGGCAGGTCCGCAACGCGTTCATCCGGGTCGTGAACCAGGCCAACGGCCAGGAGATCGCCCGCTACGACCTCAGCGAGGACGCGTCCACCGAGACCGCGATGGTCTTCGGCGAGCTGTACCGCAACGGCGCGGAGTGGAAGTTCCGCGCGATAGGGCAGGGCTACGCCTCCGGTCTGCGTGGTATCGCGACCGACTACGGCGTCAACGTCTGAGCCCTGCGGGTGATCCGACGGGGTTTCGGCGGATCGGCCGGACGGGCCCTGGGCGGGCGGCTCACGCGGGCCGCCCGTCCGGCGTCGGCCCGAGGGCGTGGCCGCCGAAACCCCCGCCGCCGGTGAGCTGTTGCCGCCACCAGGCGGTCATCGCCGGCTCGTCCATGGCCGACCAGTCGGGCGCCGCGGCGACCTGCGCCCGGCCGAGCCGTCGGCCCAGTTCCACCAGCTCCCGTCCGACCACGCCCCGCTCGTGGTCGTACCCGGCCAGCAGCGACGACCAGGACCCGCCGCCCGCCTGCCCCGCCCGCTCGAAGGCGTGCGCGTCCTGCAGTGCCTTCACCGCGCCGCTGGTGTTGTGCGGCCGGACGACGGTGGCCGCGTCCCCGCCGAGGAGCAGGCGCCCGGCCGTGCGGCGCGGGGTCGCCAGGTCGTAGACGGGCTGCAGGAAGGTCCGCTCGCGCGGGGTGATCGTGACCAGGGCGGCCCAGTACGGCGGCAGGTGCCGTTCGGCGAGCTGGCGCAGCTCGTCCACCTGGGCGTCGGTGAGGGTGCCCGCCGGGATGCTGGTCGGGCCGTCGAGGCGCAGCCAGGCGGGGGTGGGCGCGTAGAAGACCCAGTTCGCCTGGGTGCTGCCGGGGGTGAGTCCCGGGATGCGGTAGATCACGACCTGGCCGCCGGGGTAGCAGACGGTGGCGCACTCGTCCTCCGGCCAGGCCCCGGCGCCCCCGGGCAGCTCCGCCAGCAGCGCGGTGTCGTAGCTGCCGCGCCAGCACACGTACCCGGCGTACTCGGGCCGGGCCTCCGGGCAGACGGCCGCGCGGACCACCGAGCGGTAGCCGTCGGCGCCGATCACCAGGTCGTACGGTTCGCGGGTGCCGTCGGCGGCCGCGGTCCAGGCGCCGTCCCGGTCGCCGCCGACCGCGGCGACCGTGGCGCCCAGCCGGAACTCGACCCGGTCGGGTGTCCGTTCGCGCAGGGCCTGCCAGAGCACGGCCCAGTGGTGGGAGTGGAACGGCATCGGCTGGTTCCAGAGCACCCGCCCGCGCCCGCCCGGCCCGTCGTCGGACGGGTCCCGGGTGACCCAGCGGCGGACGGTGAGGCGGTGGCGGCGGACGCCCTCGTCGAGGTGGCCGGCGCGGACCAGTTCGGCGAAGCGGTCGTCGTGGATGCAGATCCCGACGCCGCGGTCCTCCAGGCGGCCGGGGCTGCGTTCCAGGACCACGATCCGGTCCGCCCCCAGCCGGGCGGCGGCCCCGGCGAAGGCGCTTCCGGCGATGCTGCCGCCGATCACGGCTATCGAGCCACCCCGCACGGCCGTCCCCTCCCACATGTTCATGATGTCAATACGACAATACGCGGATCCTTGAGCGGAGTTGGCGTGAATCGGGGAGCCGGGGCGGCGCCCTGCCGTCATCCCCGCCGCCGCCCCTGCCGGCACTCTTATGCAACTAGTTGCACATGCTCCCGGCGTCACCTACTCTGCGGTAACACCGACCCCGCCGCCCCCCAGGAGACATCGATGAGCGCGTCGATCAGCACGTCGATGAGCACCGCCCCCGACAGCAGCCGCTACCCGCACCTGCTCAGCCCGCTCGACCTCGGCTTCACCACCCTGCCCAACCGCGTGATCATGGGCTCGATGCACGTCGGCCTGGAGGAGGCCCCCGGCGGCTACCAGCGGATGGCCGCCTTCTACGCCGAGCGCGCCCGCGGCGGCGTCGGCCTGATCGTCACCGGCGGCATCGCCCCCAACGAGGCCGGGCGCCCCTGGGAGGGCGGCGCGATGCTCACCACCGAGGCCGAGGCCGACCGCCACCGCGTCGTCACCGACGCCGTGCACGCCGCCGGCGGCCGGATCGCCCTGCAGATCCTGCACTTCGGCCGCTACGCCTACCACCGCGACCTGGTCGCCCCCAGCGCCCTCCAGGCCACGATCAGCCCCTTCGTCCCCCGCGAGCTCACCGCCGCACAGGTCGAGCGGACCATCGAGGACTTCGCCCGCTGCGCCGAACTCGCCCGCCGCGCCGGGTACGACGGCGTCGAGATCATGGGCTCCGAGGGCTACCTGATCAACGAGTTCATCGTCGCCGCCACCAACCGGCGCGAGGACGAGTGGGGCGGCCCGTACGAGCGGCGGATGCGCTTCCCGGTGGAGATCGTCCGCCGGGTCCGCGAACGGGTCGGCGAGGACTTCATCATCGTCTACCGCCTCTCCATGCTCGACCTGGTGCCCGGCGGCTCCACCCTCGACGAGGTCGTCCGGCTCGCCCAGGCCGTCGAGGCCGCCGGGGCGACCATCATCAACACCGGCATCGGCTGGCACGAGGCCCGCATCCCCACCATCGCCACCTCCGTGCCGCGCGGCGCGTTCGCCTGGGTGACCAGGAAGGTGATGGGCAAAGTCGGCATCCCGCTGGTCACCACCAACCGCATCAACACCCCCGAGATCGCCGAGCGGTTGCTCGCCGAAGGCTGCGCCGACCTGGTCTCGCTGGCCCGCCCGCTGCTCGCCGACGCCGACTTCGTCGCCAAGGCGGAAGGCGGCCGCGCCGACGCCATCAACACCTGCATCGGCTGCAACCAGGCCTGCCTCGACCACACCTTCAGCGGCCTGATCACCTCCTGCCTGGTCAACCCGCGCGCCTGCCACGAGACCGAACTCGTGCTCGCGCCCACGCGGTCGCGCAAGCGGATCGGCGTCGTCGGGGCCGGACCGGCCGGGCTCGCGTTCGCCGTCTCCGCCGCCGAACGCGGCCACGACGTCACGCTGTTCGACGCCGCCGAGGCCGTCGGCGGGCAGCTGGACATCGCCCGGCGCATCCCCGGCAAGGAGGAGTTCGACGAGACGCTGCGCTACTACCGCACCCGGCTCGCCGAGTTGGCCGTCACGCTGCGCCTCGGTGCGGCCGCCACCGCCGAGCAGCTCGCCGCCGAAGGCTTCGACGAACTCGTCCTCGCCACCGGCGTCACCCCGCGAACTCCCGCCGACATCCCGGGAGTCGACCACCCCAGCGTGCTCGGCTACCTCGACGTGCTGCGCGACGGCGCACCCGTCGGCGAACGGGTCGCCATCCTCGGGGCGGGCGGCATCGGCTTCGACGTCGCCGAGTTCCTCACCGATCGGGGCGACGCCGCGAGCCTCAACCCGCCCGTGTTCCAGGCCAAGTGGGGCATCGACCCGGACTACCGCGAGCGCGGCGGACTGCGCCGCCCCGAACGGCCCGCACCGCCGCGCACGGTCCACCTGCTCCAGCGCAAGACCGGCAAGGTCGGCGCCGGGCTCGGCAAGACCACCGGGTGGATCCACCGCACCGAGCTCAAGCACCGCGGCGTCACCATGGTCGCCGGCGTCACGTACGACCTGATCGACGACGCCGGACTGCACTTCACGGTGGACGGCGAACGCCAGCTGCTGCCCGTCGACACCGTGGTGCTCTGCACCGGCCAGGAGCCGCGCCGCGACCTGTACGACGCGCTGCGCGAGCGCGGCCTGGAGGTCCACCTCATCGGCGGCGCCGACGTCGCCGCCGAACTCGACGCCAAGCGGGCCATCAAGCAGGGCACCGAACTGGCCGCGACGCTCTGACCGGCCGGGCCTCGTACGATCGACGGCATGTCGCTGCCGCACGCCATCCTCACCGCCCTGCTGGAGAAGCCGTCCTCGGGGCTGGAGCTGACCCGGCGCTTCGACAAGTCGATCGGCTTCTTCTGGCCCGCCACCCACCAGCAGATCTACCGCGAACTGGGCCGGCTGGAGGCCTCCGGACACATCCGGGCCCTCCAGCCGTCCGGCCCCGTCCGCGGGCAGAAGAAGGAGTACGAGGTCCTGCCCGGGGGCCGTGCCGAACTGGCCCGCTGGACGGCCGAGGGCGCCGCGCCCCGCGCCGTCCGGGAACCGCTGCTGCTGCGGCTGCGCGCCGCCGCCGTGGTCGGCACGGACGGCCTGGCGGCCGAGCTGCAGCGCCATCTGACGCTTCACCGCGCGCAGTTGGACGACTACCTGGAGATCGAGCGGCACGACTTCCCGGCCGAGGCGGCGGACGGGGAGAACCGCCTCCAACACGCCGTGCTGCGGGCCGGCATCGGCCTGGAGGCCTTCTGGGTGCAGTGGCTCGCCGAGACCCTCGAAGCGCTGCCGCCGGACCGGTCCTGACCTGCGGGTTTCCCGCGCATTCCGGCTCCCCGCGCGCCCCGTCCCGGCCCCGGTGGGACACTGGTGACCTGTCCCTGCCCGAACTCTCGACCGGGGGCCAATCCATGTATCTCCCGAGGCCTCTCCGCGCCCTCACCGCCGCAGCCCTCCTCGCGGCGGTCACCTTCGGCCCGGCCCACCTCGCCACGGCCGTGGCGCCCACCCAGGACCTGCCCTCCACCGATCGGCTCACGTCGGCGCTGCTCACCGTCGACGACGTCGGGCCCGGCTTCACGGAGGTCCCCAGCACGGCCGGCCCCGGCCCCGAGGAGAACCCGACGCCGGCCAGTGGCTGCGACGCCCTCAGCGCCCTGATCAACATGCACACCGGCGAACCCGGCCCTTCGACCCCGCACGTCGAGGTCGAACTGGACGGTCAGGACGGCAATCCGCTGGTGACCGAGGCCCTCACGGCCGAGGACCCGGCCAAACTCGCCACGGACTTCAACAGCGCCACCGACGCCCTGAAGAACTGCCGCACCATCACCTTCAACTCCGGCACCGACGACGCGGTGACCTTCACCGTCACCCCGATCGCCCTCGGCGACCGCCAGGACGCCCCCGCCGTCCGCCTCGACGGCACCCTGGCCGGCGTCCAGCTCAACGCCTTCGTCGGCATCGAACGCTTCGGCACCGTCGGCATGGCCTTCGCCTTCTACCAGCGCGACGGCGACTCCTCCCAACTCGCCTCCGTGCAGTACCGCACCGCCGTCGCCAAGGTCGAGCACGCCCTCGGCACCACCGCCGGCGCCACCACCCCACCCACCGCCCCCGCCACCAAGGGCACCGCCGTCTGACCCGGCGCCACCCGCCACCGCGGCCCCGGAGCGGGCCGCGGTGGTCCGGCGCGCCTGGCGGAGCCGCACCGGACGGGGACGGTGCCGGCCGGCCCGCCCTTGACCTCAAGTCCGCTTGAGGGGCGAGGGTGGTCGGTGCAGGCGCTCAGGCCTCGACGCGCTGCCGGTCCCGCACGGGGGTCGGGCCCGGGGCGCGGTCGGGGGCGCGGCCGACCAGGCGGCAGCCGAGGCAGTCGGGGTGGCCTCGGCGGCCGGCCGGGTCGGGGGTGCGCCAGTGCTGGAGGTGCGGTGGGCGGGCGCCGGTGGGTTTGCCCCGGCCGGCGAGGTGGAGCAGCCAGCTGGCGAGGGCGCCGAGGGCGACGAGCAGTGCGCCGAGCCAGAGGCCGGCGGGTGAGGCGAGGATGAGGGCCGCGCCTGCGACGGCGAAGCCGAGGATCGCGATGACGGAGCCGGTCCAGCCGGCGATGGTGTGCCCCATGTCGTGGTCGCCGTGTGCGCTCATGTCTCCTCGTTTGGTGTGATGGGCGGGTGGTGGTGAACGACCCCAGGCCGTTTATCTCACGAGATAAGTTACTTAGATGCTAAGGAGATCCCGGGTGAAGGGCAAGCCGCGCCCCCAGGCGACGCCCGAGCAGGCGCTGTACGCGATGGATCGGATGATCGCGCTGGCGCAGTTCGGCCAGCAGGACATCGCCGCCCGGCTCGGGCTCAACGTCACCGACCTGACCTGCCTCGGCTTCGTCATCGAGGCGGCGCTGGCCGGCGAGGCGCTGGCCGCCGGCGACCTCGCCGAGCGGGCGCAGCTGACCACCGGCGCCGTGACGGGGGTGCTCAACCGGCTGGAGAAGGCCGGGTACGCGCGCCGGGAGGCGGACCCGGCCGACCGGCGCCGGGTGCGGGTGGTGATGGCGGAGGACGCGCAGGCGCGCATCCTCCAGGTCTACGGCCCGTTCTACGAGCGGATCGGCGCGCTGTTCGCCGACTACACGCCGGACGAGATCGCGGTGATCGCGGACTGGTTCACCCGGGCGAAGGGGGTGCTGGGGGAGTCACTGGACGAGATCCGGGCGGAGACGCCGTAGCGCGGGACCGGTCCGCTCGGGTCGGTCCGCTCCGGGGCGGCCGCTCCGGGTCGGGCATGTGCGGGGTGGCGGCTGTCCGCTGATCAGCGGACAGCCGCGCTCCGTACGGGTGTCGTCGGGACCGGCCCGGGCGGGCCCTGCTACGACAGTCCCATGTCCCACCACCTCAGCGGCCCCAACCTCCGCTCCCCCCGAGGCGACGCGCGGCTCGACCTGACCGACCTGTTCGCCTTCCCGGCCGCCGACGCGTCCGACCGGACCGTCCTGATCATGAACGTGAACCCCTATGCCCCCACCCGGGCGGCCGAGTTCCACCCGCAGGCCGTCTACCGGATCAACATCGACAGCGACGGCGACCACCGCGCCGACGTCGCCTACTCCTTCACCTTCTCCGCCCCCGGCACCGGCGGACAGACCGTCACCGTCCACCGCGCGACCGGCACCGCCGCCCAGCGGCACGAAGCCGCCGGCGACGTCCTCTTCTCGGCCGTCCCGGTCGCCTTCGGTGACGCGCCCGACGTCGTCGAGACGGACGGCTACAAGCTCTCGGTCGGACTGCGCAGCGACCCCTTCTTCGCCGACCTCGAAGGGATCGTCAACGACTTCACCTGGACCGGCAAGGACGCGATGGCCGAGACGAACATCTTCGGCATCGCCCTCGAAGTCCCCGACTCCGACCTCGGCCCCGACCCGACGATCGGCGTCTGGGCCCGGGTCAGCCTCCGCGAGGGCGGCCGGCTCCTCTCCGTCGACCGTGGCGCGCACCCCTCCCTCACCGCCTACTTCAACCAGGAGGAGGTGAAGGACGCGTACAACGCCGGTGAGCCGGCCGACGACTGGGACACCTACCGCGAGGATTGGACGGCCGTCCTCCAGCACGCCGGGGACTACACCACCGAGGCCGCCACCGAGGCCCTCAAGCTCGTCCTGCCCGACATCCTCCGCTACGACCGCTCCCGCCCCGCCGCCTACCCCAACGGCCGCACCCTCGTCGACGACGTGACCTCGGCCCGCCTCACCATGGTCTCCGGCGGCAAGATCACCAGCGACCACATCCCCCCGCACGCCGATCTCCTCCCCGCCTTCCCCCACCTCGGGCACCCGCACCCCGTCAAGTAGCCGGACGGCAAAGCGGCGGTCAAGGTATCTTGACCGCCGCTTCTCCCTCCTCTCCCTGACCGTGTGTCAGGCTGTGCGACCCCACGGGTCGATGAGGAGATTCGGTGAACCACGCACGCCCGCTGATCGAGGACTTCCCCGCGCACCCGGACGGCGACCCGGCCGCGGCCCTCGCCCGCGCCGTCCACCAGCGCCGCACCGCCCTCGGCCTCTCCACCACCGACCTCGCCAAGCGCGCCGACCTCACCGAGGCCCAGATCCGCGCCATCGAGGCCGGCCACGCCGCCCCCACCCTCCCCCTCCTCACCGCCCTCTCCCGGGCACTGGAGTCGGCGCCCCTCGCGTGAACGGTGGCGCGGAAGGCTGACCGGACGAAGAGGTGGCCCTGGCCGAGGGGGCGGCCCATGGCGGCGAGGAGGTCGCGTTCGGCTCGGTGAGCACGGTGTCGGTGGTGATGGCCACCGAGCCGAACGGGTCGGTCAGTTGGAGCTGGACGTCACCGGTCTTGCCGGTGGTGGCCGCCAGGTCGGCGTCCGGGCCCGAGACGTTGCGGGTCAGGGTGCCCTGGGTGGTGTCCTCGACGGTCCGGCGGACGTGGTCCGAGTCGTCGCCGCAGGGGTTCGGCTCGGGTGGATCAGGGCCCGCCGTACCGGCTCGCCCGCACCCTCCAGCGGACGTCGGGTCAGTCGAACGAGAAGAGTGCTTCGTAGAGAGTGACGGGCCCGTCGGCGTCCGCAAGGCGGAGGGGGATCGTGCGACCGAGCTCGTTGCTGGACAGCAGCGCGAACCCTGCGCCGCCGACGACGTCGGCGAGCAGCCGTTCCTCGTTCCCACCAGCCCCGTCGCCTTCCACGGCTGGTGGGAACACACACTCCCCTGTGGCGTGGCCCTCGGGATGCAGCCTGAAAGCCGTGGCGCCGGCCCGGTGCTTCGCGGTAGCACCGCAAAGCACCGGGCCGGACTCGTGCAGGAAACGGGGAAGCCTACGTCAGCGCCTCCCAGGGCCCGACGGGTGGCCGTGGACCTCGCCCTTGGAGCCACGGTGGACGCGGAACGGCCCTCGCGGTCGGTTGAGAACCGATCGCGAGGGCCGACGCTCCCTGAATCTGGTGCTACGCCGCAAGCGGGCGCAGCGCCACCTCCCAGGCCCGGAACTTCAGCCGGAGCGTGGACGCGAGAATCTCGAACACCGGCGGCAGGTCGGCGCCGTACTCGTAGTACGTGACGGAGTCGATCCCGTCCGGCGTCTCCGGAGGATCACCCTGCCAGCCGTCCGAGCTCACCGCGTTCTGGTGCATGACCAGCTCGCCGACGTCGTGGAACTCCAGCGCGAAGCGCCTCCAACGGTGCATCGGCTTGTGAGGCGGCGCACGGTGACCGAGCTCCTGTCGCCGTGCCTGTTCAGTCGCCGATGAAGCGAACGATGTAGGCGGGCTCGGAGAGGGCCTGCTGGAACATCAGGCGGAGTTCGGAGAGGAAGGAGTTCTCCGCCACGGAGAGGGGACGGCCGGCGACCCGGTCGAGCTCGGCGAGAGCCAGTTCGCAGAAGTAGTGGTCGAATTCGGTGTCGTCATAGGGGTCGATGCGCGCCAGCGTCGGAAGGGCATCCCGACCGACTGTGGTCAGCACCGCTTCGAACTCTCCGTCTTCCAATAGGTACGAAACGATGTCGGACACGGCAGACTGTCCCTTCTTCCCCTTCCCTTTCCCCTTTGCCTGGCGCTCCATTTCTGCGGTCAGCGTGGTATTCACCAGTTGGATGGACAGTCCCATGTCCCTACCTCCTTGCACGGATGGCCGGCGGGGTTGCCGTCACGCGACAACCCCGCCGGTTGAATGATGGGTTACTTGGTGCGGATCAGTGCGGGTACGCCGTGATGATCTTTCCGCGCCGTGTTACCACGGTCACGTGGTACGCCTTACCGCCACCGTCCTTGGCCTGCTGCTTTCCGACGGCCTTGTTGAACTTGAGAGTGTAGTTGCCGCCGTTCTGCGAGCCGGATTTGACGGTCTTCTTGATCATGGAATGGATCTTCGCCTGATTGCGAGTGTTGAACTTGCTCTTGTGCGTCCACTTCGGGTTCTTGTCGAGGACGTGGCGCTCCCAGATGTGATTCCAGCGGTACTGGGAGATGTTGTTGACGTTGCAGCTGCTGTTGTGCGCGACAGCGTCGCCGCCATCCGTTCCCACCACGTAGGTGTGAACGTCCCCGACGTTGAGGTTGAAGACCAGCTGGTCCGCGACGAGGCCGCGGTCCACGGCGGCCGTCACCAGCAGGCGTCCGCCGTCCGGGGACACCAGGTGATCGCCGACCCGCACGTCGACCGCGTTGGTCCACCCCTTGCCCTCGACGAGCATCGGGTGTTCCGCGGTCACCTCGATGCCGGGAGCGTCGCCCGAGGCGTCGGTGGACAGGGTGATCAGGTGCTTGTCGCCGTACCCGACGATGACCGCCAGGACCGGCTTGGCGACCTCCTCCCCGGTGGCCGGGTCGTAGGCGACGACGGCGTCGCCGGCCTCGATCGACCCGATGGCCGCGTAGGTGCCGTCAGCCAGTAGGACCGGCGTGTCGGGCGCGAAGGAGTTGCAACTGCCGAGCACCCGCTTCGCTGCTGTCGTCGTGGCCTTGTACGCGGCCTTGACCGCCCCGGCGGCGCGGTCCACTCGGGAGGCGACCCGGGTGGTCTTCACCACCGCTGCCGCTGCCTTGACCACGGGTCCGGCACCGACGGTCTGTGCGACCGCCGTCACGGCCATCTCGGCGGCCTTCTCCCAGTTGCCGGTCGCCGCGTAGGAGACCGAGGAGACGGCGGCGGCGACGGCGCCGATGGGGCCGGGGATATAGGCGGCGACCTCGGCGACCTTGGCGACGACCTCGACCGTCTTCTTCAGCCACTTGGGCATGCCCCAGTTGCCGTCGAGGTCGGTGCAGTTGATCGGGTCGCCGGTGCAGTAGTCGTAGGCACTGGCGTTGCCGCCGGGCACCGGGTCGACCTGGAGGAAGCGGCCCAGGGCCGGGCTGTAGAGGCGGGCACCCATGAGGATGTCGCCGTCCAGGGCCTCGGCGGAGCGCTCCTTGCCGCCCAGCCAGCCGTAGCGGACGTTCGCCTGGCCGTCCTGCGGGATGCCGAACTCGTCGAAGTCCAGAACCACCGGCTTGGTCAGCGCCGTGTCGGTGGTGACGACCACCGAGCCGAACAGGTTGGTGAGCTGGAGCTGGACGTCACCGGTCTTGCTGGTGGTGGCGACCAAGCTGGCGTCCGGACCCGTGACATTCCGGGTCAGGGTGCCCTGCGTGGTGTCCTCGATGGTCCAGCGGACCTGGTCCGAGTCGTCGCCGTAGTGGTTCAGCTTCGACGTGGCGCTGGCCCAGGAGCCGTCCGCCTGCTTCTTGCTGGTGGTGAACGCGGTCAGGCGGTGGGCGGCGTCGACGGCCCACTCCTGCTTGGTGTCCCCCTTCTCCTGGGCGGCGACGCGGTCGTTCGCCCAGTAGGTGTTGGTCGCACCGGTGGCGGTCTTCACCGTGCGCCCGAAGGCGTCGTAGGTGAAGCCCGGGTCGGTGAGTCGGTCGGCGCTGTCGTAGGTGTGGTTCTCCGCCGTGGCCCCGGCCGTGCTGCACTCGCCGGCCGCCCCGCGCGGGGAGGTCTGCTTGGACAGGCGGTTGGAGTGGGCGTCGAAGGCGTACTGCCGGGTGACGCAGCCGGTGGCGACCGTGGTCTGCTCGGCCTTCACCAGCCGGCCGAGCCGGTCGTACTGGTAGGAGCGGGTGGCGGTGGAACTGGTGTCCTTGGCCACCTGGCCCTGGGTGGACATGTCGGTGGTCTGCGCCCAGACCACCGAGTTGTCGGAGCTACGGGTGTAGGTACGGCCGGTGGCCTCACCGACGGCGTTGAAGGTGTCCTTGCGGACGATCCCGCCGGGGTAGGTCTGCTCGACCAACTGGCCGTCCGGACCGTACTTGGCGGTGAACTCGCCCGCCACGCTGTCGGTCACGGAGGTGACCAGCCCGCGGGGCTCCTTCGCCCGGTCGTAGGCGTAGGCGGTGGACCCGGTCGGGTCGCTCACCTTCACCGGCTTGCCGAACTTGTCGAACTCCGTGGTGGTGGTGCCGCCGTCGGCGTCCGTGTAGGAGGTCAGCCGACCAAGCGCGTCCAGGACGCGCGTGAGCGACTTGCCGCCGGCGGTCGTCTTGACGATGTCGCCGGTGGCCGGGTCGTACTCGGTGGTGACCTTCGGCAGCGGCTTGCCCTCGTCCGAGGTGATCTCGGTCGAGACGATCCGGTCCAGGCCGTCGTAGACGGTGACGGTCTTACGGGACTTGCCCGCGTTGGTTTCGGTCGACTCCTCCGGCTCGGCGAAGGGGGAGTAGCGGGTGACCCGCTTCACCGGCAAGGTGGTCGGCATCCTGGTCTCGTCGCCACCGGTGATCGCACCGCCCGGCATGGTGACGCAGGCCAGGCCGGCCCACTCCGGTCGGTTGCCGCAGGCTGCGTCGTCAGGGTTGGCACCAGCGGTGTAGAACACCGCCCTGACCGTCCCGGCGTCATTGCCGTTCGACCCGGGCTTGCGGGACTCCAACGCGTGCCCGAACGCGTCGTACCTGACCAGAGAGGTCAGCTTGGCGCCGATGGCGTCCGTGGTGACCGAGGTCGGCGACTTCAGCGTCCAACCGGAAGTGCCACCGATCGGGGCGTCGTAGCCGGTCTTGGTGACGCGCAGTTCGACGTCGTCGGCGTAGCCGTCGATGCGGGCGCCGTCGGTGGCGGTGGTGACCAGGTGGTAGGCTTGGCCGTCGGGCTTCCCCTCGTCGTAGGTGTTGGTGTTGTGGTCCCGGGCGACGACCGAAGTACCGGCCGGGAGGGTCGGGTTGACGGTCGTCTTGGTGAGGGTGACGGTGTCGACGCCCGCGTGGAAGCGCTCGCCGCCGGAGGCGGTGTTGGTACCGGTGACGGTGAGCTTGAGCTCGTGGTCGCCGCGCGCCAGGTGCACCGCCTGGCCGACCGTGTACGGCGCGACCGCCGGGATGGCTATGTAGGTGTCGATCGGCTGGCCGACGTTCTGCCCGTCGATCGACCACTGGATCACGCCGTGGTCGGTGTACTTGGTGAGCTGGCCGGAGAGGACGTAGTCGCCCTCCTCGGGGACGGTGACCCGCATGCTGTCGAACGCGCCCGCCGCCGTGCCGCGGATGCTGAGCTGGGCGCCGCCGGACCAGGCCAGGCCGCAGCAGTCGCTGTCGACCTGGACCTTGGTGTTGGTGCCCAGCTGCGGGAGCTTCTCGGCCTCGAAGGTGACGGAGACCGGGTTGGTCTGGCCGCCCACCTGCTCGGCGAGCGAGGCGCGGTAGACCGGGCCGAGGGTGTCCACCACGTCCAGGCCGTCGGCCGTGTAGGCGGTGCGTGAGTCCAGCAGACGCGCCCGGGAGGCGGAGTCGGCCGTCGTCAGGTTCAGCTCGGCGGCGAACTTGTCCGCGTCCGGGTGGGTGCCGAGCGCGATCGAGCGGTTGGTCGCGCTCAGGGAGCGCACGACGTGACCGTAGCGGTCGTACTCCTTGGTGTCGATGTCACCGCCGGGGGTGACGGACGGCGTCGCGGTGTTGACCTCGTTGCCGGAGGCGTTGAGGTAGTGGACGGTGGCCGGCTTGTAGCCGTCCGCGCCCGGCTTGGCGGCCGAGGCGGTGTTGGTGCCCGGGTCGTCCTCCGGCCCGAACACGGCCGTGGCGTCGGTCGGCGCGTCGGTCTGCGCCCACTTGGCCACATCCGCGCCCGCGAGGTCGTACGGACCGCCGGCGCCGCGGGTCAGCGGCACCTCGTAGACGACGTTGGTCGCGTTCTCGCCGTTGACCTGGTCCTTGCTGCCCGGCGCGAGCGTGCTGCGACGGACCTTGAGGAGACGGCCCGGGTCCTGGTCGGCCGCGGCCTTGCCGTAGTCGAAGTTCCACGGCAGCTCGCCGGCGCTGCCGATCCGGGTGACCCGGCCGGCGTCGTCGTAGCCGTACGCGGTCTTCAGCGGGGTGGCCAGGCGCGGGTCCCACACCTGGGCGAGGCGGCCGCGGTCGTCGTACGCGTAGTGCGCGACCTCGACGGCCTCCTGCATGGAGGTCGCCGGGTTCCACGACCAGACCTTCACACCCCGGACGCGGTCCAGGTAGTCACCCGGGGTCGAGGAGGTGGCGGTGGTCGCCTTGGCGTAGTCGTACTCCATCACCTCGCAGCCGCGCGGCAGCGGGTCGACGGTGCAGCCGTTGACGTCGTCGACACCGGGCTCGACGGCCGGGATGACGCGCTTGACAAGCGAGCGGCCGTCGGTGGTGTCGTACTGGTAGCGGGTGGTCGAGGCCGCGTCCGGGCCGCTGTCACTGACCACCTGGTAGATGCTGGAGCCGGCCTGGCGGGCGAAGACGGTCTTCGAACCGTCCAGCTCGGTCAGCTCGTACGTCGTACCGGCGGTCTGGACGTCCCAGATCTGGTTGGGCCCGGCCCAGCAGACCCAGATGGAGGCACCCCTGTCGGCGTCCAGGCACTTGCCCGAGTGACGGTTCGTCACCATGCCGTCGGTGCGGACCTCCCACTGCTGGTTGTCCCCGCCGTTGCAGCCCCACAGGACGAGTGGGGTGGCGTTGTCGGTCTGGCCCCAGGGGTTGTCGAGGCAGTAACCGAGCAGGCGCAGGGTCAGGTCGTCCCCGCGGGTCCACTGCTGGTTGGACGCGCCCGTGCACGGAGCGGGCCGCAGCCCGGCGCCGTTGCCGGCCGAACCGTTCGGCACCTCCAGGCACTGGCCGGTGGTCGACAGGACGATCGCGCCCGACTTCGCGGGCACCGCCTTCAGGGTCAGGGACTCGGCGCCCGGCTCCGGGAAGAAGGTGCCGTCGCTGCCCTTGGCGAAGGTCAGCGAGGTGTCGTCGTTGCCCTTGATCTCGACCAGGTCGGACTGCGGGAAGGACAGCGCCCGGTAGTCCGAACCGGCACCGGCATCCGGGCCGCCGGCCCACTGCGGGCCGAACGGGGCGACGATCTCCTTCACCGACAGGTCGTCGAAGAAGACCTGCTTGCCGGCGGCGGTGAAGCCGTTGTAGAGGCGGAAGAAGGCCTCGGTGGCGTCGGCCGGGACGGTCAGGTCGACCGAGAGCTGTTGCCAGGCGTCGGTGTAGCCGGCCTTGTCGGAGGTGACCTTGCTGTAGCCGGCCGCGGTCTTGACGAAACCGGCCAGGCGCAGACCGCGGTCACCGAAGTCCGGGTTGAGGCCGGTGGCGCCCGGGACGTAGATCCAGCCGGTCAGACGGTAGGTGCGGCCCGGCTTCATCCCCAGGGACAGCGTTTGGTCGTCCGGGCCGATGCCGGCATAGGAGTCCAGCTGGCCCTTCGAGGTGACCAGCAGCGAGTCGGTGGAGCTGTCGTGGCCTCGCTCGGTTGACCGGGCGATGTCCGCCTGTCCGGGCGCGAAGCCGGTGGTGTCCGTGCTGATCTGGCGCTGGTTGACGGTGAGGCGCTCGCCCTGCGGCTGCCAGCCGCGGCCGAGGTCACGTGAGGACGTGGCGCGCTTGACCGACATGCCGAACTCATTGGCGTCGGTCACATCGGTCGAGTAGTCACCGGTCAGCAGGTTCACCGAGCCGGGGCCGATGTCGGCGCCGGCCGCGCCGTCGGCGTTGCGGTCGACCGTCATGGTGTTCCAGACGGTCGCGTAGCCGTTGCCCGAGCCGTCCTCCGGGAAGAGGAGCGCCCGGACCTGGACGACGCCGCCGACCTGGCCGAGGGTGTCCAGCACGTTCCAGTTGGCGTGCGGGCCGAGGTCCGCCAGCCGCGGCTTGTCCTCGGTGACGGCGGTGTTGTCCGCCTTGGTGAGGTTCGCGTGCGGGACGTCGTACTCGGTGGCGCCGGGGCCGCGGCGGTACTGGTAGACGACGCGCTTGAACTGGGTCTGCGCGTCGACCGCGAGCTTGACGCGCTTCGCGGTCTGGGTGCCGTTGACCGGCGAACTGATGCCCGCCTGGCCGACCTGGAACGTGTAGGTCGCGGGCGGGGAGAGGTTGCCCGCGCGGTCCTTGGACTGCACGCTGAGCACGCGCCGGCCCTCGGTGGTCGGCGTGATCGACGTGGTCAGCGCGCCGGTCGCGGCGACCGTCACCGGGGTGCCGCCGTCCAGGGTGTAGACGTAGGCCGTCGTGTCGTCAGTGCCCGGGGCGGGCGAGAAGGTGAACGAACCCGCCTGGTTGGCGGTGCCGTGCCAGAGCCCGTCCGCCGGGTAGTCGGACGAACTCACGAACGGCGTACCGGGCTTGACGGTGTCGGCGATGACGTTGGTGCCGACCCAGCCGGAGCGGGACTTGCCGTCGTCGAGCATGGCCCAGATCGTGTACTGCACGCCTTCGTCGAGCTTGGCGATGCCGTAGTCGGACGGGCGGACGGTCGCGATCGCGCCGTTCGGGGTCGCCCGGGCGATGCTGCCGAGGAAGGTGCCGCCGCGCCAGAGGTCCAGGTAGACCGTCAGCGGGTCGCCGTCGGGGTCGGCCGCCTGCACCTGGAAGCGCGGGTTCGCGTCCGAGGTGTAGCGCGGGTTGCCCTGCTGCGAGGGCTGAACCTCGACGGTTGCCGGGGTGGCCGGGACGGTGTTGTAGGTGATCGACAGGTACGGCGGGGCGCCGCCCTCAGCCGAGCTGAACCGCTTCCACGACAGGCTGTCGGACTCGTTCGCCGCCTTGAGGCCGATGCCGTAGTCGCGGTAGCCGAACCCGGCCCAGTACCTGACCAGGTCTGTGACGTCGGCACGTGCCCAGGCCGTACCGTCGGACCCGGAGCACTCGTGCGCGTCCGCCCCTCCGTCGGCGTCCCAGGTGTCGTTCGAGGTGGCGTACTTGTTCCCCCACGACGGCTGGTTGTTCCACCGCGTCCAGAGGCCTGCACCGCCGGCTTCCCAGACCTCCCACTGCTTCGGGACGCAGGAGGACGAATGGTAGTTGTACAGGTTGAGCGTGGCGCCGAGGATCTGCTTGCCGTTGAAGTCCGCGCCCGGGAAGGTCAGGAACGACCGGGCCGCGACCTTTCCGTCGTAGCTGCCCAGCTTCAGGTCCTCCGAGGAGGAGGCGTCGAAGCTCTCGTTCGTCTGGACGTAAGTGTCGTACGTGGCGTCTACGTTGACGACGGGGTCGACGGTGACCGGATACTGCGTCTTCGCGTCCGCGAGGAACGCCGCGTCCGGGGTGAAGACCAACTCGGTGTCCGTGCCCTGTCCGCGCACGTCGGCCTTGACCGGTGCCCGGTTCAGGTGCTCCTGCGACGCGGGGTCGACTGCGGCGTCCCACATCACCGGAGTCGGGATCTTCACCGCCGGTTTGCCGGACGCCTTGTCCAGCAGCTGGATCGATCCGTCCTGCTGCGGTGCCACCGTCATACCGGTGGTGTCCAGCGGGATCGTCAGGGTGCCCGCCTGGGATACCGCGGAACGGTCCTTGACGATCAGGAACTGCTCGAAGCCGGTCCGGGTCGCCTGCAGCACCAGATCCACGCCCGGGCGGGCGTTGACGTAGGTCGCCTTGCTGCCCTCCAGCCTGGGCTTGGGCAGCTTGCCCAGCCAGCCGAACGTGACCTGCTGCTCACCGGAGCCGATCTTGACCAGCTCGCGCTCGGCGGGCTTCTGGTCGGCGGGCTGCGGGTCGGCGGCCGGGGCGGCGGCACGTGCCGCACCGCGAGAGGCCCGGGTCGGGTCGGCCGAGGCCGGGGTCGAGGCCGGAGCGGAGGCCGGAGCGGACGCGGACGGCGCGGTGGTGGCCGGCGGCGTTGCCGTCGAGCTTGCCGTCGGGGT
The DNA here is from genome assembly GCF_044744365.1 of Kitasatospora sp. NPDC087314. Classification (NCBI taxonomy): domain Bacteria; kingdom Bacillati; phylum Actinomycetota; class Actinomycetes; order Kitasatosporales; family Streptomycetaceae; genus Kitasatospora; species Kitasatospora sp. NPDC087314. Next base: position 511,803 of record NZ_JBIUYE010000002.1, on the reverse strand, counting down.
CGGCTCGGCGGCCGCGGTCGGCGTCGCGCTGGGCGATCCGGCAGCCGTCGGGGCAGCGGCCGGGGTCGTCGGAGCAGCCGTCGGGACCGTGGCACCCGGCAGGCTGTCGCCCACCGTCACCCCGGCGTCGCCGCCCTCGAAGACCACCCCGCCCGGGTGCGCCTTGGGAACCACCTTGCCGTCGGGCGTCTGCACCAGCGTGGTGTCGACGGGCACCCAGGCCTCGCCGACCTTCATCCGGATCGGCCCGGTGGACCGGTCCGACGTCAGCGTGCCGTCCGGGTTCACCCACAGCGTGGTGAACTCCGTCCGGGCGTTGGTGACCTCGATCCGCCGCTTCTGCAGCCGAGCGGACAGCAGCGCCGACGCCTCGTCCGGCGCCTCCGTGGCGGGCGCGGCGGGTGGCGTGGGCGGGGTGGGTGCGGCGGCGGCCGGAGCGGCGGTCACCGCGTCCACCACCACTCCGGCCTGCACCAGCAGGCCGAGCGTCAGAAGTGCCGATATCGGCCGCATTCGACGCGTAGAGAAGGCCCCGGCCGCGAATGCGGACGAGGCCCGAGAACGTCGTGACATCAAAACTCTCTCAAGAGATTGCCATTGTCGGGAATGGCTTACATCAAGCCGAATGACAATCTCTCATTCCCAAACGATCTCAAATGACCACCAGTGATGAAGATTTCGTAACGGATCAGTCGCTGCCAGTGATGAAAAGGGGTATTGGATAGGTAAATGTGACGCTATGTCTGGTATGGCGCGACTGGCAGGGAAGATCCCGTATCTGCGTGGAGGTCGTTCGACCGGGCGTCAGAATTGTTCACCTGGCGAAACATTCCGCGTGCGGGGTGGGCCCGGGCGGGTCTTGCGGCACGGCACGGCCGAATCCCGGGCGGAATCCCCGGGTGCGCCGCGTCAGACTTGCTCGTAGGTGGTGTCCCCGACGAGGGCGCGGGCCTGGGGGGCGGTCAGGGGGTGGGCGAAGAGGTAGCCCTGGCCGAGGGGGCAGCCCATGGTGGCGAGGAGGTCGCGCTGTTCGGGGTGTTCGATGCCCTCGGCGATGACCTGGACGTCGAGGGTGTCGGCGATGCGGACGATGCCCTCGACGAGGGCGTACTGCTGGGGGGAGAGGCCGAGGCCGTCGATGAAGGACTTGTCGATCTTGAGGACGGAGATCGGGAACTCCCGCAGGTAGGACAGCGAGGAGTAGCCGGTGCCGAAGTCGTCGATGGCGATGCCGATGCCGAGGCCGTTGAGGGTGGCCATGTCGGCGCGGACACGGTCGTCGCGGCGCATCAGGACGGACTCGGTGAGTTCGAGGACGAGGGCGTGCGGGTCGATGCCGGAGGTGCGCAGGGCGCCGCGGACGACGTCGACGAAGCCGGCGTCGCGGAACTGGCGGGCGGAGACGTTGACGTTGACCCGGAGCGGGGGCCGCCCGGCGGCGGCGCGGGTGGCGGAGCTGGCGGCGTGCCAGGCGGCGGCCTCCTGGGTGGCGCGTTCCAGGATCCAGGCGCCGAGGGGGACGATCTGGCCGCTCTCCTCGGCGAGGGCGATGAACTCGTCGGGCAGGACCATGCCGCGCCGGTCGTGCGGCCAGCGGACGAGCGCCTCGAAGGCGACCAGATCGCCGGTGCGCAGGTCGACGATCGGCTGGTAATAGAGCTGGAAGGCGGATTCGGCGATGGCCGTGTCCAGGTTCTCGTTCAGCTCGTGCCGCTCCACCAGCCCGGCCTGCAGGGCCGGCTGGTAGTGGCGCCACTGGCGGCGGCCGGCCGCCTTGGCGGAGTAGAGCGCGAGGTCGGCGTGGGTGAGCAGTTCGGTGGCGTCCACGCTGTCCTCGGTGGTGGCGACGCCGATGCTGGCGGCGACCCGGACGGCGCCCGCGCTGAGCCTGAACGGTTCGGCGAACACCGTCAGCACGGTGTCCGCGATGGCGTCCACGTCCGCCGGGAGCAGCGCGTCCTCCACCAGGATGGCGAACTCGTCGCCGCCGAGGCGGGCGGCGGTGTCCGAGCTGCGCAGGGCGGTGGAGATCCGCAGCGAGACGGCGACCAGCAGTTCGTCGCCGACCGCGTGGCCCTGGGTGTCGTTGACCACCTTGAAGTCGTCGAGGTCGAGGAAGAGCACGCCGGTGACGGCGCCGCTGCGCTGGCCGCGGGACAGCGCGTGGCCGACCCGGTCCTGGAACAGCACCCGGTTGGCGAGGCCGGTGAGGGAGTCGTGGAAGGCCCGGTGGGTGAGTTCGCGCTCCATCTGGCGCTGCTCGGTCACGTCGCGCAGGGTGAGCACCAGGCCGCCGACGGTCGGGTCGGCGCGCAGGTCGTTGAAGCGCACCTCGGCCTCGATCGGGGTCCGGTCCTGCCGCAGCAGCTGCCAGTGCTCGCGGGGCTGTTCACGTGACGGCGGGCTTGCGGCAGGGGGGTCCGCCGGGCCGCGCATCCGGGCCAGGGCCTTGCCGACGGTCCGGCTGTCCTCGGGCGGGACGAGGTCGGTGAGCAGGGTGCCGTCCAGGCTGGGGTGGCCGAGGACCCGTTCGGCGGAGGAGGACGCGTAGCGGACGCTGTCGTCGGCGTCCAGGATCAGGATGACGTCGCTGGCGTTCTGCACCAGGGTGCGGAAGTACAGCTCGCTGTTGCGGCGGTTGACCTCCTGGCTCAGCACGACCCGTTCGACGGCCAGTGCGGCCTGCCCGGCCAGGATCTCCAGCGAGCCCCACAGGCTGGTGAGTTCCTGTGCGGTGCCGGTGACGATGAGCGCGCCGATCAGCGGGTCACCGGAGGGGCGCTCGTCGAGGGTGAGCGGGCACAGCAGGGCGGAGGGCATGCCGTCGAGGCGGGCGGCGAGGTCGCTGCCGATGTCCTCGATGGGCAGGAGCCGGGTCTCCCGGTAGGCGGCGAGTGCGAGCGCCTGGTCGGAGTCGGCGGCGGGGCCGAGGAGGTGCTGGGCGGCGCCGCGTTCGGCGTGCCGGACGTGCAGGACGCCCGCCTGGGTGACGGCGAGCAGGGCGACGTGTCCGGGTTCGGTGGGCATCAGGGTGGAGGCGGCGGCCTGGACGGCGTCCGCGACCTCCTCGACGCTGAGGGCCGCGGTGAGCCTGGCGCCCGCCTCGCGCAGGGCCCGCTCGCGGGCGATCGCCTGCCGCCGGGCGGCCACGACCACCGCCAGCCGGGCCAGCACCAGCAGGTAGAGGAGCGCCGAGAAGGCGCCGATCACGCCCGCGTTGCGGGTGTTGCCGTTCAGCGACTCGATGATCAGGATGGCCGGGGCGATCAGCGAGGCCAGGGTGAGCAGGCCGAGGCGGCCGGCGCTCAGGTCGGGCTGCTGGGTGGGGACCGGTCTGGTCAGCTCGACCATGGACGGGTGCAGCGCGGCCGCGCCCCAGGCGGTGTAGAACGCGGCCCAGCCGAGGTCGACGCCGGTGCCGATGTGCCAGCCGCCGTGCAACTGGATCAGCCCGTACAGGGTGTCCGAGACCAGGATGCCCACGGTGCCGACGGCGAGCAGTTGCAGCGAGCGGCTGTTGCCGCCGCGCGGGGTCAGCAGGCGCAGCAGCAGGGCGAGGACGACCACGTCGCCGAGCGGGTAGGCGATCGAGACGGCCTTCTGGAACCAGCCGAGGTCGGGGTTGAGGGCGTACGGGAGGATCAGGTAGATCCAGGCGAGCAGCGCCAGGCCCATGGTGAGGATCAGCGCGTCGAGGAGGCCGGCGCGGTCCTGACGGGCCGTGCGCCAGCGGATGAAGCCGAGCACGCCGGCCGCGTACAGCACGAACTCGGCGAGGTAGAAGCCGTCGGCGACGGACGGGAACGGGTTGTCGAGGTGCAGGAACTGGGTCTGGACGACCTGCACGACCTCGCCCGCGGAGAAGCTCAGGTTGGCGAGCGCCAGCAGGTACCAGAACAGCGCGTGCGCGGGGCGGTTGAGGCGGACGCCGACCACGATGGCGGCGACGCCGCCGAGGCCGATGCCCGTCCACCAGATGATCCGCTGTGCGGGGAAGGCGTAGTAGATGCCGGTGAGCAGCACCATCCACAGCAGGTAACAGACCATCAGGCGTTGTCGCCGAGGTGTCAACGAGGCTACCTCCTCCGCGACGCCACCCGGCCGGTCGGACGGGGGAGTTCGGGCGAGGGCGGGTCTTGGCGGTGGAGGGGTCATCTCGTTCCGGGCCGACGGGCGCACAGGACCGTCACGTCCGGTCGGATCGCGATCGGACGCTCTCCCTGTGGCGTGAGTGCGTATAGTCGGAAATGTCGCACCTCCCAGCATTCTGCCGCCACAGCACGAGGTCAAGCCGGTGGACGACGCAGCAGACAGCGCACAGGGCGTACGCACGGATGTGAACTCCGGGCGTCACGCCGTGGTTCGAAACGACGACGGTCAGTATGCGATCTGGCCCGGCGACTTGACCGTGCCGGGCGGTTGGCAGCGGGTGTACGGGCCGGCCGCCCGCGCCGCCTGCCGGGCCTACGTGGCGCGCGAGTGGCGCCCGCCCGGGCTCGGGTTCCCCGGGGAGCACCGCCGCGGGCGGGCGGTGGCGGCGGGCCTGGCCGACACCGTGCACGGCCTGTTCGCCTCCCGCGCCGCGCGCGACCCGGACGCGGTCGCCGTGATCGCCGAGGACGCCACGCTGAGCTACCGCGAGCTCGACCGGCGCAGCGACCGGCTGGCCCGCGCGCTGCGGGCCCGCGGGGTCGGCACCGAGCAGGTCGTGCCGGTCTGCCTCGATCGCGGGGCGGGCCTCGTCGTCGCCTGGCTCGGGGTGCTGAAGGCGGGCGCGGCGTTCCTGCCGTTGGACCCGGGGTTCCCGGAGCGGCGGCTCGCCCGGCTCGTCGAGGACTGCGGGGCGCGGGTGGCCGTCACGGACGGTAGGGACCTGCCGGGTGCCGAGTCGCTCGCGGTGGACGCCGGGGGGTCAACCGGCCCGCTGCCCGAGGGCCGCTCGCCGGACGGCGCCGGGCCGGACGGCGCCCTGCCGGACGATGACCTGTCGGACGGCGCCCTGTCGGACGACGTCGGGCCCGACGACCTCGCGTACCTGATCTACACCTCCGGCACCACCGGCACCCCCAAGGGCGTCCCGGTCACCCACCGCTCGCTGGTGTTCACCCTCGACCGGGTCGTCCGCGGCTACGGGCTCACCCCCGGCGAGCGGGTCCTGCAACTCGCCGCGCTCGGCTTCGACACCGCGCTGGAGCAGGTCTTCGCGGCCCTGCACGCCGGGGCCACCCTCGTCACCGGCGGCGGTCGCACCTGGGCGCCCACCGAACTGGTGCAGCGGATGGACGAGCTCGGCCTCGCCGTCGTCGACCTCACCCCCGCGTACTGGCACCACGTGCTCGCGCTGCTCCCGCCCGGCGGACCCGGCCCGGACGGGCTGCGGCTGGTCCTGGTCGGCGGGGACGCCGTGCACGCCGACGACTGCCGCACCTGCCTGGACCGGCTGCCCGGCGTCCGTCTGGTCAACGCCTACGGGGTCACCGAGGCCGCCGTCACCTCCACGCTCTGCGAGGTCACCCCCGCCCTGCTGGACGCCGCGCCGGGCGGGCCGGCCGCGCCGGTGCCGATCGGCCGACCGCTGCCCGGCGTGCGGGTGCACGTGCTGGACGCCCGGCTCAATCCCGTCCGGCCCGGCGAGAAGGGCGAGATCCACCTCGGTGGGCCCGGCCTCGCGCGCGGCTACTGGCGGGCCCCCGTGTCGACCGCCGAATCCTTCCTGCCCGACCCGTACGCGCCGGTGCCCGGCGAGCGGATGTACCGCACCGGCGACGCCGGGCGCTGGCGGGCCGACGGACAGCTGGAGATCTTCGGCCGCTTCGACGACCAGGTGAAGGTGCGCGGCTACCGCGTCGACCCCGCCGAGATCGAGGCCGTCCTCGCCGCCCACCCCGAGGTCCGGCAGGCCCGGGTCGCCGCCGACGGCAGCCACGTGCTCACCGCCTACTACACGCTCGCCGACGGCGCTGCCGACGCCGGCACTGCCGCCGGATCCTGGGCCCGCCGCGTCCGGATCCGCGCCTACCTGGCCGAACGGCTGCCCGCGTACCTGGTCCCGACCGAGTTCGTGGTGCTGGCGGACCTGCCGCTCACCCCGGCCGGGAAGGTCGACCGCCGCCTCCTGGCACGTGCCGAGCCACGGGCGCACCGGCCCGACGGCGGGTCGAACACGCCCGACGGCGGGCCCCGTGCGCCGGACGACGGACCGCACGCGTTCGACGGAACCGTCGAGGCCGCGATCGGGCACCTGTGGACCGAACTGCTCGGCGTCGAGGAGGTCGGCCCCGCCGACGACTTCTTCGCCCTCGGCGGCAACTCGCTGCTCGCCATGGAGATGCTCGCCCGCGCCCGGATCATGCTCGGCATCGACGTCACCCGGATCCGCGCGCTCACCCGCGCCCTGCTGCGCGACGCCACCCTGCGCGCCTTCGCGACCGCCGTCCGGCTCGCCCGCGCCGACGGCTCCGGCACCGGCGAGACCGCCGTCGACTGGGCCGCCGAAGCCCGACTCACCCACCCCGTGGCGCAGTCCTGGAGCCCCGCGCCCAGCCGCGCCGAGCCCGCCGAGATCCTGCTCACCGGCGCGACCGGCTTCTGCGGCGCCCACCTGCTGCACGCCCTGCTCGCCACCACCGGGGCCCGGATCCACTGCCTGGTCCGCGCCCCGGACGAGGAGCACGCGCTGGAACGCCTGCGCGCCGCCCAGCAGCGCTTCCTGCGGCACGACCTCGTCGACACCCGGGTGGTGCCGCTGGTCGGCGACCTCGCCGAGCCCGGACTCGGATTGACGCGGCGTCAGTTCGACCGGCTGGCCGGGATCCTGGACGCCATCCACCACCTCGGCGGGCAGGTCAACTTCATCTACCCGTACCACCAGCTGCGCGGGCCCAACGTCGGCGGCACCCGCGAGATCGTCCGGCTCGCCGGGCACAGCCGGGGCATACCCGTGCACTACCTGTCCACGCTCGCCGTGCTGGCCGGCTTCGGCGCGGCCCGCGTCGGCGAGGTCACCGAGCGGACCCCGCTCGCCCACCCCGACAAGCTCGGCGTCGGCTACGTCGAGAGCAAGTGGGTCGCCGAACAGCTGCTGCACAACGCGGCCGCCGCCGGGCTGCCGGTCACCGTGCTGCGCACCAACGACGTCACCGGGGATCTGGCCACCGGCGTGATGAACACCGGCACCGAGATCTGCGCGCTCATCAAGTACCTGGCGGACAGCGGCACCTGCCCGGACGTGCGGCTGCTGCTCGACTTCGTGCCGGCCGACCGGTTCGGACGGGCCGTCGCCCACATCGCCGCCCACGCCCCCGCCAACGGCGAGGTCTACCACCTGACCTCGCCGGACCCGGCCGTCCTCGCCGACCTCGCCGAACGGCTCCGGGCGCGCGGCCACCCGATCGCCGAACTCCCGTACGGGGAGTGGGTGCAGGGCCTGGTCCGGTTCGCCGCCGGGCACCCCGGCCACCCCATCACGCCGTTCGTCCCGCTGTTCGTCGACCGCGCCCCCGGGTCGCAGCTGTCGCTCAGTGAGATGTACTTCCGGCCCACCTTCCCGCGCTTCGACCGGACCAACACCGATGCCGCGCTCGCCGGCAGCGGGATCGAACTGCCCGCCGTCGACGCCGGGCTGCTCGACCACTACCTGCGCCGGCTGGCCGCGGAGGGCTTCCTCGGGCCGCCGCCGGAGGCGCGGCGCGGATGAGCGTCTTCGACGGGGTGGACGTCCGAGGCGGGCCCGGGGACGGGCCGGTGGCGTTCGGGGCCGGGCTCGGAGCGCAGGAGCTGCTGGCGGCGTACCGGCGCGGCCTGTTCCCGATGCCGGCGGCGGACGAGTACGCGAGCGCGTACAACGAGGCGCGGTACGAACGGGCGGTCGGGACGGGGGAGTCGGCGCTGCTGCCCGGCGGCGACGATCCGTACGCGCTGGCCTGGTGGTCGCCCGACCCCCGGCCCGTCCTGTCGCCCGGCGGCGTCCGGCTCGGCAGCCGGCTGGCCCGGCGGCTGCGCCACCGGTCGCCGTGGTGGACCAGTGCCGACCGGGCCTTCGGCGAGGTTCTGGCCCGCTGCGCCGAGGGCCGCCGACCCGTCTGGCTGACCGAGGAGTTGAGGTCCGGGCTGGCCCGGCTGCACGCTCTCGGCGTCGCCCACAGCGGTGAGGTGTGGGAGGGGGAGGAGCTGGTCGGCGGGGCGTTCGGCGTGGCCGTCGGGCCCGTCCTCAGCCTCGACTCGATGTTCCACCGCCGTCCGGACGCCGCCCGCGTCGCCGTCGCCGACCTCGGGGCGCGGTTCGCCGCGGCCGGCGGGCGACTGCTCGACGCCCAGTGGGACGGGCCGTACGTCCGCAGCCTCGGCGCCGAGCCGATGCCCCGTGCCCGGTACCTGGCCGAGCTGGCGGCGGAGGTGCCGGTGGGTCCGCTGTCGGGCGAGGCGCTGCCGGTGGCACGACTGGTCTGACCTGCGGGTTCGGCGAGGCTCGTAGGGCTATGCGCTCAAGGGATGGTGAGAGGTTCTAGCGAAACCTGTTGACCACTCACGCCGCGTCGCGTTATAACGTCTAACGAACGCGCTGGCATCTATCGCGGCGCGACAAACCGACCGACCGAGGGGAACTCCCATGTCCGGCCTCCGCAGCACCGGAATCCGCACCGCCCTGCTCGCCGTCCCGCTCGCCGTCAGCCTCATCGGCGCCGCCGCCGCACCCGCCGGGGCCGCCGCCTCCCGACCCGTCGCGTCCCTCACCTGCCGGGGGAAGGGCGTCGACCCCGAGGCCCTTGTCCGCTACCGCGCCGAGACCGTGATCGACGCGCCGCTGCGCACCATCTGGAAGGTGCAGACCGACGTGGAGCGCTGGCCGTCCTGGCAGGGCACCGTCGAGACCGTGGAGCGCCTCGACGACGGCCCGTTCCGCAAGGGTTCGGCCTTCCGGTGGACGGCCCCGATACCCCCGAACCCCTCGACTCCCGCCACCAGCCTGGAGATCACCTCGACCGTCGAGCAGCTCGAGCGCGGCTCCTGCATCCGCTGGACCGGCCCGGCGACCGGCGAGGGGCTGCGCATCGACGGCGTCCACGTCTGGAACTTCACGAAGGTGAAGGGGGGCGTCCGGGTGAGCACCGAGGAGACCCACGCCGGTGCCCAGGTCGACGCGAACGTTCCCTTCGCGACCGAGATCCTCCGCCAGGGTCTCGACGCCTGGCTGCGGGACCTCAAGGCCACCGCCGAGGCCCGCGCCCATCACCAGTCGAGCTGAGCCGCGAACCGAAGTCCGCGGTCAGGCCGTCCGCCGTTGTCGGGGCGGGCGGCCTGACCTGTGGTTCGGCGTGGCTTGGCCGGTCTTCGACAAAGTTATTCCCCGTCAGTAACATGACGCCGCGTGTTCAAAAGCTCCATAGGCAGGGCTACTGCCCCCGCCTTCCTCACCCTCGTCCTCGCCGGGGTCGCCGCGTGCGGGCCGACCACCCCCGGTACCCCGCAGGCCGCCGTCGGCACCCCCGAACCGGCCGCCACCACCGCCGCCACCCCGGCAGCCGCCACCGGCGGCCCGACCGCCGCACAGCCCGCGGGCACCCCCCGCGCCCGGGCCGCCGCCCCGAGCCAGACCCCCGCCACCGGGCGGCCGACCGCCGCCGCCGTCGGCGCACCGGTCACCGCCGCCCCGGCCGGCGAGCGGCAGGCCGCCATCGCCGCCCCCGCCAAGGACGGCGGCGCGGCCACCGCCGCCACCCAGAACCTCCAACTCACCGCCTACGACCCGGCGGGCGGCACGGCCGTCCTCTCGGCGCCGCCGTCCGCGAGCCCCACGGCCACCGCCACGGCCACTCCCACCCCTGCGGTCCAGCCCGGGCAGCTGATCGCCAGCCCGCCCACCGCCGCCGCGCCGCAGGGCGCGCTGGTCGCCGTCACCGGGGTCCGCCCCGGCGCGGGCGCCAGCCTCAACCTCACCACCCGCCCGGCCACCCTCGCCGAACTCCTCGGCGGCACCGAGGCGGACGGCAGCGTCCCCGTCGACCCGCACGGCATCACCGTCACCCCGCTGGTCAAGGACCTCAAGGCCACCGTCGGCGCGGGCGTCACGGGCGTGCAGGCCGACGCCTCCGGGACCCTGGAGGTCGACGTCAAGGCCCCCGTCCCGCTGCCCGACGGCGCGAGCGTGGACGCCTCCGGCTCCCTCCAGCTCCACCCCGCCGTCCACTTCGCGTACCACGGAGCGGCCGCCGGCAGCCCGCGTACGGCGTCGATCGGCTTCGACCTCGGCGCCCACGTGCAGTGGAAGGTGACCGGCGACCTCGCCCGCAGTACCGGCGCGGCGCCCGTCCGGCTGCCCTTCGCCAAGCTGCAGGCCAGTCCGGTGCTCACCGTCGCCGGGCTGCCCGTCGTCGTCAACCTCGGCCTCACCTGCTACCTGGAGATCAGCGCCGACGGCCAAGTGCACCTGGAGGCCGAACAGGAGGCCACCGGCACCTGGGCCGTCCGCGCCGACTACACCGGTGGCAAGGGCTGGACCCCCACCACCGACGCCGACACCAAGGTCTCCCCGGTCCGGGTGCGCCTCACCGGCAAGGCCGGCGTCCGCGCCGCCCTCGGTGCCCAGGTCTCCGTCGGCCTCTACGACACCGTCGGCGTCGAGACCACCGTCGCCCCCTACCTGCGGGCCCAGGTCGAGGGCTCGCTGACCGCCGACTCCTCCGGCAACCCGCCGCAGGCCCAGGGCAGTTGGTCCCTGGTCGGCGGCATCGACCTGACCGGCTCGCTGCTCGCCCACCTCAAGGTGTTCGGGACCCCGGTCGTCGAGGGCACGTTCCCGCTTCCCCCGTTCCATCGTGAATGGCCCCTGGCGGCGGGCTCCGTGGCCCTGCCGTCCCCGCGTCCGAGCAGCTGACGATCCGGGAAAACCTCGGAGCACCGCGCGCCGGCGCGGGACCGGCTGCCCCCGTTGGGTCTGTCCGGCCGATCTTGCCGGGCCCGCGACGCCGGGCATCCTTCCCCAGCCTCCGGCCGGGAGAGGCGCCCAACGTCGCGGGCTGATCCGACAAGACAGGCCGGACAGGCCTAGGCTTCGGCCATGCTGTCTGTGGTGGTGGCCCCCTGGGCGGGCGAGGCGGAGCCGGTGTTCGTGCGGGAGCCGGACGAGCTGCACGATGCGGCGAGCACGATGAAGGTGGCGGTGCTGGCGGCGCTGTACCGCAGCGGGGTGGAGCTGGACGCCGAGGTGCCGGTGGTGAACCGCTTCGCGTCGGTCGTGGGCGGGGAGTTCGGCAACGACCCGGCGTGGGACAGCGATCCGCTGCCCTGGGAGCTGGTCGGCACGGCGGCGCCGCTGCGGCTGCTGGCCGAGCGGATGATCACGCACTCCTCCAACCTGGCCACCAACCTGTGCCTGGCGCAGATCGACCGGGCGACGGTGGCCGAGGCGTGGCGGCGGGCCGGGGCGACGCGCAGCGCGAGCCCACGCGGGATCGAGGACTACGCGGCGCGCGACGCGGGCGTCCACAACCGGGTGAGCGCGCGGGATCTGGTGCGGCTGCTGCACTCCCTGGGCGGGGAACCGGAGTTGCTGGCGCTGCTGGAGCACAACGCGTTCCGGGTGGACCTGGCGGCGGGGCTGCCGCCGGGCACCCGGATCGCCTTCAAGAACGGCTGGGTGCCGGGAGCACGGCACAGTGTGGGCCTGGTGCACCCGGAGGACTGCCCGCCGTACCTGATCGCCGTCTGCTACACCGGCCCGCTGGCCTCGGGCGAGGACCGTACGGACCCGGCGGCCCGGCTGCTGGCCCGGGTCTCGGCGGCGGTGTGGGAGCGTCGCGGTCAGATCGGCGGCGGGATCGGCAGGGAGATCGGCTGAGCGCCCGAAGGCTCACCGTACCGGCCCCCTGACGGCAGCCGCCCCCGGCCCGCCCGTACGCCGCCTGGCACGAAGGTGACGGATCGGAGCCGTCGACCCCGCGCGCACCGGCTGGCAGGGTCGGAAGCAGCCCGCGACCGGCGGGATCCACTGCATCCGGGGGACTCCCTTGACGACGACATCCGACAGCCGGGCGGTCACCGGACCGGGCGCCGACCGGTGCCGGCCGTGGACCGAGGGCTGAGGCGGGCGCCGTGGACGACCGCTACGAGCGCCACTGCCTCGCCGACCCGCTGTTCTACGACGACCCCGCCCGCGCCGAGCGCCCGGTTCGCCGCCCGGACTTCTCCACTCCCAGGCCGTTGACCGGCGGGAATGGAGAAGTCGGCCACGTCCTAGTACGGCTGGACCAGGACGTGGGCGGCGCCGGGGATGCCGACCTCGAGCAGCTCGTCCTCCTCCGGGGTGGTGGGCGCGCCGGTCTCCTGCTTGAGGACGGCCCGGGAGAGGGCCTGGACCCACATGGCGCGGGGGCGGCGGCGCTCCTCCCAGGCGGCGAGCGCGGCGGGGACGGTGTCGGCGGTGTCCAGGCTCAGGGCGAGGACGAGGGCGTCCTCGACGGCCATCGCGGCGCCCTGGGCGAGGTGCGGGGTGGAGGCGTGGGCGGCGTCGCCGGCGAGCGCGATCCGGCCGACGTGCCAGGGCTCCTCGACGCTCACCTGGGATATCCGCGAGTAGACGACCGCGGCCGGGTCGGTGACCTGGGCGAGGGCCTCGGCGATCGGGCCGCCGAAGCCGGCCAGGCGTTCGGCGAGCTGCTCGTGGGCGTGCTCGGGGTCGGGCCGGAAGTCCTCGGCCTCGGCGAACACCGAGCCCAGGTACATCAGGTCGTCGCTGATCGGGGTGAGCAGCGCCTTGGCCTTGAGGTTGCCGGTGGACATCACCACGCCCTCGACCTCGGGCGAACGCGGCAGCGTGACGCGCCAGTTGGCGAAGCCGGTGTACTCGGGCGGGTACGTCTCGCCGTAGAGGCGCTTGCGCAGCGGCGAGCCGATGCCGTCGAAGCCGACGACGAGGTCGTAGCGGCCGCCGTGCCCGTCGGTGAGCGTGGCGTCGACGCCGTCGGCGTCCTCGGCGAGTTCGGCGATGGTGGTGCCGAAGCGCAGGTTCGCGCCGGCCCCGGTGGCGGCGGTGGCCAGGATCCGGGCGAGGGCGGGGCGGGGGATGCCGTTGTTGGAGGGGGCGTCGCCCATGCGGGGCTGCGGGATCTTGGCGAGGACGGCCCCGGTCGGGTCGCAGATGGTCAGCACCTCCCACTCGAAGCCGGCGGCGAGGCAGGCGTCCAGGGCGCCGATCTCGCGCATCACGTGCAGGGCGTTGGAGGGCTGGATGATGCCGACGCCGAGTGCCTCCGGCTGGTCGCGGAGCTCGGCGACGTCGACGTGGTGGCCGCGCCGGGCGAGGGCGGTGGCGAGGGTGAGGCCGCCGATGCCGCCGCCGTGGATCAGGACGCGCAGGGGAGAGGTCATGCGGGGTGCTCCAGGGATCGGGGTGCGGGTCAGCCGACGGGGGCGGCGGCGAGGTCCATCAGGTGGTCGACCAGCGCGAGCAGCAGGTCGCGTCCGAAGGCGCGTTCGCGGACGTCGCCGAGCAGCATCGGCACCTGCGGGTCGAGGTCGAGTGCGGCCCGGATCTCGTCGGGGGTACGGGTGTTGTGGCTGTGGAAGCAGTTGATGGCGACGACGAAGGGGATGCCCCGGCTCTCGAAGAAGTCGATGGAGGCGAAGCTGGTGTCGAGCCGCCGGGTGTCGGCGATGACGATGCCGCCGAGGGCGCCGTTGACGAGGTCGTTCCACATGAACCAGAAGCGCTCCTGCCCGGGGGTGCCGAACAGGTAGACGACGAGGTCCGGGCTGACGGTGATCCGGCCGAAGTCGAGGGCGACGGTGGTGGTGTCCTTCTGGTCGACGCCGGACAGGTCGTCCACGCCGACGCTGGCCCGGGTCAGGTACTCCTCGGTGCGCAGCGGGGTGACCTCGCTGACCGAGCCGACGAGGGTGGTCTTGCCGACGCCGAAGCCGCCCGCGATGAGGATCTTGACGGCGGCCGGCGCACTGGGCGCGGCGGCGTCGACGGCACTGCTGGGGTGGGGTGTTGCCATGGTTCAGAGTCTCCGGAGTCCTTCGCGAACGGCCGTGAGCAGGCCGAGGTCCACGCCTCCGGCGGCCCGGGCCACCGAGAGCGGCGCCCGGGCCCGCAGCAGGCCCTGGGCGACCAGGTCGCCCAACAGGATCTTGGTGACCGAGACCGGGAGGTCCAGGCCGGCCGACACCTCGGCGACGGCTGCCGGGCGCCGGCAGCGGTCGAGGATCATCCGGTGCTCGGGCTGGAGGCCGCGGGTACCGGCGCGGCTGCCCCGCGCCAGGGCCCGGTCGGCCTCGTCCTCGACGGTGGTGAGCACGGTGATCAGGGTGAGGTCGTCGCGTTCGGGGGCGGTGCGGCCGCGGGTGATGGTGTACGGGCGCACCATGGCGCCCGCGTCGTCCTCCGCGTCCTCGTCCGGCAGTTCGCTCCAGTGCGGAGCGTCGCCGCGCTGCCAGCCCCCGTTCCCGTACGGGCCCACCGGCGTCAGCCCCGGTTCCGGGCGGCGAAGGCGTCGAAGCCGGCGGGGGAGGCGGAGCCGGTCTCGCCGCGCACCGGGGTGGTCATCTTCTGGCCGACCTGCTGCACCAGGGTGTGCATCGCGACCGACATGACCTCGGCGTCGACCTCCTGGGAGGCGACGACGGCCAGGTGGGTGCCCTGGGCGGCGGCGATGATGAACAGCCAGCACTCGGCCAGTTCGACGATCACCTGGTGGACCGCCCCGCCGTCGAAGAGCTGGCCGACGCCGCGGGCGAGGCTCTGCTGGCCGGTGGCGATGGCGGCGAGGCGCTCGGCGTCGGCCCGTTCGATGGTGCGGGAGTGGCTGACGACCAGGCCGTCATCGGAGAGCAGGACGGCGTTCCTGGTCTCGGGCACCGAGTCGACGAGTCCGTCCAGCAGCCAGTCCAGGTCCTGGTGGGTGGCGATCGTGCGGTTCATGACTGGTCATCCGTTCGTGTGGTTCGGGGGTCCGCGGCCGGCAGGGCCCAGGGGGACGGGTCGGGCGCGGGCGTCGGGGAGCCGGCGGGGGCGGTGGGGGGAGCCGGCGGGGCCGTCAGGCCCGGGGGCAGCGGGTGTTCGCCGCTGTCCTGGGCACGGGCGGCGCGGGACTGGCGCTGGAAGGCGCCGATGGTCGCGCCGGAGCGCTTCGTCGGTCGCTGGAACGGGCCGCCGGCCGGTCCGGTGGCCTGGGGGGTGGCTCCGGCGGCGCCGGTGGGCCCGGTGGTCCGGGGGTCGGTGTCGGGGCGGTGCCCGCCGGCGGGGTCGGCCCACGGCTGCCGGGGCGGCGGCGGGACGCGCAGTTCGGCGGCCAGGCTGGCCTGCCGGACCCGCTGCGGCAGCGGAGGCTGTTCGTTCTCGGCGGGGCTTAGCGGCACCGCGGAGGCGTACTCGCGACGCCGGCGCCGTTCGGCCAGCCGGTAGTGGTCGGCCGGGCGGTACTGCTCGTCGGCGTACGGGGCCTCGGCGTCGGTGACCCGGGCGTAGGCGATGTCCGGGTAGGCGGGCGTGTCGTGCGAGGGCGCCAGGTCGGCCGGGGCGTCGGGGGCCGGGGAGCTGTGCTCGATCGGCTGCTCGGCGTATCCGACGGGGAACGGCGCGGGGTCGGCGGGCGGCGCGGGCTCGGGCATGGACTCGGGCATGGGCATGGGCTCGGGCAGGGGCGGGACGTACTCGACGTGCCCGAAGGCCTGGACGGGTTCGGCCTGCCGATCCGGCGGCAGCTGCCCGAGCAGCGGATCGGGTCCGAGCAGCGGGTCCGGGCCGAGCAGCGGGTTCGCTCCGAGCAGCGGGTCCGGCCCGGGCTGTCCGAGCGGCTCGACGTACGCGGGCTGCGCCACCTGCTGGACCTGCCCGAAGGCCTCCGCCGGCCCGAACGCCTCCACCGCCGTGACGGAGCCCGCGGGCGGGAAGGAGTCGGGGAAGGAGTCCACCGGCGCGACCGGCGGCGCCGCCGGCTCCGGCTCCGGCGCCTCGTTGGAGGCGGTGAGCAGCGCCTTGCGGGAGCGCCGCACGAGCGGGATCGGTTCGGCGGGGACGGCGTCCGGCAGCCCGGCGTCGCCGTCGATGACGAGCTCGTCCGGGACCAGGACGACCACCCGGGTGCCGCCGAAGGCGGACGGCCGGAACTCGACCTTCAGTCCGCTGTGCGCGGCCAGCCGGGCGACGACGAAGAAGCCGAGGCGGATGTCGTCCGCCCGGGCCAGCACGTCGGTGCGGGGCGGGCGGCTCATCAGTTCGTTGGCCGCGTCGTACTGCTCGGGGTCCATGCCGAGGCCGCGGTCCTCGATCTCGACGGCGAGTCCGCGTCCGACCATGGCGGCCCGGACCTCGACCGGGGTGGGCGGCTTGGAGAAGGTGGTCGCGTTCTCCATCAGCTCGGCGAGCACGTGCGCGACCGGGCCGACGGCGCGCTCGGACAGCCACGGGTGGCCCTCGACGTCGATCATGATCCGGCGGTAGTCCTGCACCTCGCCCTGCGCGGCACGCAGCACGTCCAGCAGCGGGACGGGCTTGCGCCAGCGCCGCTGGGGCTGGCCGCCGGCCATGATGACGAGGTTCTCCTCGTAGCGGCGCAGGCGGGCGGTGAGGTGGTCGAGGTCGAACAGGCCCTCCAGGACCTCCGGGTCCTCGTGCTTGCGCTCCAGCTCGTCGAGCTTGCGCAGCTGGCGGCCGATCAGCAGCTGGGTGCGGCGGGCGATGCGCTGGAGCAGGCGCTCGAAGCCGCGGTGCTGCTCGGCCTGCTTGACGGCGGCCTCCACGGCGGAGGCGCGGGCCAGGTTGAGGGCCTGGCCGAGGCGGGCGATCTCGTCGGTGCCGTTGCCGTTCGGACCGTCGGTGATGCTGCGGCTGTCGGCCTCGACGTCGACCTGCTCGCCGCGGCCGAGGCGCTCGACGACCTCGGGGAGGGTGCGCTCCATCTCCTCGGCCTGGGTGTGCAGTTCCTTGATGCGCCGGCGCAGCGAGCGGCTGAGCCGCCAGGAGGCGATGATCACCGCGACGACCGTGATCAGGCCGACGACGGTGGTCAGGACGACCTTGGTGAGCAGCGAGAGGATGGCGCCCTTGCCGACGTCGACGATGCCGCTGGTGCGGGTCTCGATGGCCTTGACCAGCGACGGGTTGAGCTGGTCGAGGGCCTGGCGCCACTGGTCCTGCGCGGCGGGGAGCTTGACGGTGCCGTTGCTCTCGGCGGCGGTGGGCTTGGTGAGCGACTGCTCGACGGCGGCCTTGGCCTGCCAGGCGGGGCTGTTCATCAGGTCGTGCCAGGCGGCCGCCTCGCCGTCCGGGATGTACGGGACGACCTGGACGGTGAACAGGTGCTCCTGCGCCCCGATGGCCTGCTGGACCTGCTGGTAGTCGCTGACGGTGAGCCGCCCGGTGGGCCAGCCGCGAGCCAGGATGGCGTCCTCGCGGGCGAGCATCTCCTTGGCCCAGAAGGCGTTCACCAGGGTCTTGGAGATCCAGGTGACCTCGCCGGTGTCGACGTGGCTGAGCGCGGTGAACAGCCGCAGGTCGACGGCGATCAGGTCGGTGTAGTACGCGTAGAGGGACTGCTGGTCGATCGAGCCGTGGTCGACGGCGGCGCGCTGTTCGGCCAGCTTGCCCATCGCCTGGCGGGCCTCGGCGACGGCGGTGCGGACGTCGTCGGGGGCGTTGTCGGCGGTCTCGCCGGAGAGGGCCTGGAACTGGCGCACCGCGTCGTCGGTCTGCTGCCGCTGGCGGCGCAGCTGGTCGGCGTTGGCACCGGGCCGGGCGAGCGCCTCGGCGCTGAGCCGGCGCTCCTCCTGGAGGTTGTAGTAGACGATGTTGGACGGCTGGCCGGCCTTCTGGGCGAGCATGCCCTGTGCGGCCTGGCGCTGGAAGTCGAAGACGGTTTCACCGCTGGTGACCGCCCACAGCACGGCGAGGGCGATGCTGGGGACGACGGCGAGGACGAGCAGCGCCGTCCGCAGTGACAGGCGCGGACGCCTGCGGGGGGCCTTCGGCGTCGGGGGCCGCCGATTCGCACGCGCGCGCAGAACAGACTCCTTGGGGATGGCGGCCGGCCTGATCGGGGCGGGCCGTCCGGGGCACGGGCTTTGACGAGGCGATACTAGTCATACCGTGTGATTGGAGTGAAAGTGCGTTCGCCGCCTGGACCGTGCTCACACACGCTCCGGACACAATGTCACCTGATGGTTGATCGTGCGTGTTCGAAGCATCCCAGTTCGGGGCGGGTTGACGGAGTGTCGGGACGGGGCGTGGGTGTCGTGGTGGCCGCCGTGTGAAAACTGTGTGCCCGCGCTCCGGATATCCGGCCGGTCGATCGGTCGATCGGTCGGCCGGCCGGCCGTTCCGGGCTCTGCGTCGCTCTCGGGGGTGCCCGCCGCACGTCCCGTGTCGGCCCCGCGTCCCGCGCCCCGTGTCGGCCCCGTGTCCCGCGTCCCGTGTCGGCCCCGCTTGGGCTCTAGTCGGCCAGCAGGCGCGACCGGGTGGCCTCCAGCTCGGCCGCCAGGACCCGCCCGGCCTCCTCGGGGTCGCCCCGGTGCAGCGCTCGGACGAGGTCCGCGTGCGAGTCGTAGCCGTGGTGCGGGTCCCCGCTGCGCAGCCCCAGCAGGCCCACCAGTACCACCAGGTGCTCCCTCAGGACCGGGGCGAACTGGGCGAAGAGGTCGTCCAGCACCGGGTTGTGCGCGGCCGCCACCACGGCGGTGTGCAGCGCGATGTCGGCGTCCACGAAGGCCGCGTCGTCCGCGTCGCCCGCCGCCAGCCGGGTCGCCAGCGCCGTGTCCACCGCGGCGAGGTCCGCCTCCGTCCGGCGGACCGCCGCCAGTCGGGCCGCCTGCACCTCGACCATGGTGCGCACCTCGTAGACGTGCGCCAGCTCCGCCCGGCGCAGCCGGGTCGGCCAGTCGACGGCGGGCCGGTGGGCCGTCACGAACACGCCCGAGCCCTGCCGGCTCTGCACCATCCCGGCCCCGGCCAGCGCGCGCAGCGCCTCCCGGACGGTCGAGCGGCCGACGCCCAGCTCCTTCGCCAGGGCGACCTCTCCCGGCAGCTTCCCGCCCACCGGCCAGTGTCCGGCGGTGATCTGCTCCTCGAGCTGCCGGGTGGCCTGGTCGACCAGGGGGGAGCGGTGCAGGGGGCCGAGCGGGGACATCGCGTTCACCTGTCAGGTTGTCTGAGGAGTTGTTCCGTGGTTAGTCTACCCGGCATGCAGCCGTGGAGTCTTCCCCTGGGTGGCCTTCTTCTTGGTGGCCGCAGCGGGGCGTGACCGGACCGGCACCCCGCTGCGGGGCGCCGTCCTGCCGGTCCACCGGTACCTCCGTAAGGACTCATGATGCGATTCCCGACCCTGCGTACCCCCACCGGCCCCGTCCCGGCCACCGCCCCCGCCTGGAACCCGCAGCGCCCGGGTGCCATGCCCTCCCACCGCTACCGGCCCGCCCACGAGCGCGTCCACGTCCCCGCGATGATGCGGCGCTGGCCCGGCCGCCGGATCACCCAGGCCCCGCTGTGGGTGCCCGTCGACCTGCGCGACGGCAACCAGGCCCTGGCCGAACCCATGGACCCGGTACGCAAACAGCGGATGTTCGACCTCTTCCTGGCCATGGGCTTCAAGGAGATCGAGGTCGGCTACCCCTCCGCCAGCCGCACCGACTTCGACTTCGTCCGCCAACTGGCCACCGTGCCCGGAGCGGTGCCCGAGGACGTCACCATCACCGTCTTCACGGCGGCGCGGGCGGACCTGATCGACCGCACCTTCGAGGCGGTCGAGGGCCTGCCCCGGGTCGTCGTCCACCTCTACACCGCCACCGCCCCGCTGTGGCGCGAGGTCGTCCTCGGCCGAGGGCGGGAGGAACTGCGCGCCCTGATCACCGAGGCCGCCGCCCACCTGGCCCGGCGCGCGGAGGGCCGGGACGGCGTGCGCTTCCAGTTCTCGCCCGAGGTGTTCAACCTGACCGAGCCGGACTACGTCCTGGAGGTCTGCAACGGGCTCACCCGGCTGTGGGACGCGAGCCCCGACCGGCCGGTCGTCCACAACCTGCCCGCCACCGTCGAGATCGCCACCCCCAACGTCTACGCCGACCAGATCGAGTACCTGCACCGCCACCTGGAGCGGCGCGAGTCGGTGATCCTCTCCGTCCACCCGCACAACGACCGGGGGACGGGCGTCGCCTGCGCCGAACTCGCCGTCCTGGCCGGGGCGCAGCGCGTCGAGGGCTGCCTGTTCGGCAACGGCGAGCGGACCGGCAACGTCGATCTGGTGGCGCTGGCGCTCAACCTGCACACCCAGGGCGTCGACCCGATGCTCGACTTCTCCGACATCGACGAGATCCGGCGCACCGTGGAGCACTGCAACCGGCTGCCCGTGCACGAGCGGCACCCGTACGCCGGGGACCTCGTCCACACCGCGTTCTCCGGCACCCACCAGGACGCCATCAAGAAGGGCTTCGCCCACCACGCCAAGGTGGCCGCCGAGTTGGGCGTCCCGGAGCGCGAGGCGCCGTGGTCGGTGCCCTACCTGCCGATCGACCCGGCGGACCTGGGACGGGACTACGAGGCGGTGATCCGGGTCAACAGCCAGTCCGGCAAGGGCGGGATCGCCTACCTGCTGCAGTCCGGGCACGGGCTGGACCTGCCGAGGCGGCTGCAGATCGAGTTCTCCCGGATCGTCCAGAAAACGACCGACGACAGCGGGAGGGAAGTGACGGGGGAGGAGCTGTACGGGCTGTTCCGCGCCGAGTACCTGGACGCCGTGCCGGACTGGCCGTGGCGGGCGGGGGAGGACTGGGCGGAGGTGACGGTCGGCGCCGAGACCCGCCGGGGCGAGGGCGCCGGGCCCCTGGACGCGCTGGCGGCCGCGCTGCGGGTCGACGTCCTGCACTTCAGCGAGCACGCCGTCGGTACGGGCCCGGACGCGGTCGCCTACGTCGAGGCGCGGATCGGGGGAGAAGTGGTCTGGGGCGTCGGGCTCGACGCGTCGGTGCTCAACGCCGGCCGGCGGGCGGTGCTCAGCGCCGTCGGCCGGGCGCGGCGGGGGTGAGCGGCCGGTACGGACGGTAGGTGTGCGGCGACGGCCCGCCCCTTCGACGTCTGCGTCGAAGGGGCGGGCCGTTCGGGGTCGGGAGTGGCTGTCCGCCTGGATCACTGGATGCGTCGGAAGAAGCTGACATGTCGGAACCCTTTCTGAGTGTTTTGCAAAGTCTTGGAATGACGTTGGCCTGCACGGAGCGTCCCGTTGCCGACGAGCTCGGCCAGGCTCTGTGCGATCGCGTCCGCCGCAGCCCCTCGACGCCGGCAGCGCCGAGCCGAAGTTCAGCAACTGTGTCGGCAAGAACGACGAGGTCCGGGATGACGGCCGGTACAAGCTGACGTACGTGGCCTACAGTTCCGCCCCGCCCGAACAGCACCCCGAGGCCGTCCGCAAGGTCCGTGCGATGATCGAACAGCAGGGCTTCAAGATCGATGGCTACCGGGAAACCATCGACGGCAAAGTGGACACGGTCCTCGACGCATCCCAGGAATCGAGCCGATACCTGGTCACGGTCGAGACCACGACCGGAGGGCTCCTCCTCTTCCTGGTCAAAACCCCCTGCCTGATGCCCCCCACCCCGTCCCCGACTTCCCACTGACCCGGGGGTCGACTTCCTGGAATGTCCGTGCCCGAAACCCTTGCAGGTCACAGGCCTGTTCACAGGCTTCGGGCGGGCCTGGTAGGCGCGCCCCACCGCCGCGCGGGCCGCCACGGCCACCCCGCGCACCGCACCGCCCCCGCGTGTACGGCGGCCGGACTCCGCCCGCTGTCGCGGCGAGGTGACCTGCACGGAAGGGGTAGCGCGTAGCGACGTCCGAGGGCGCCTTCATCCGGGCGTCACGCTCTCAGGAGCCGGGGCCGGAGTCCGGCGCGGACCGACGGATCGCTTCGGGGGCTCCGACGGCCAGCAGCGTGTCGGGGCCGTCGCGCCACGATCGCAGCGAATCACCGGACTTCTTCCGCGCCTCCGCGGAATCCTTGACCCCCTCGATCCTGACCGCCATCGCCTTCTCGGAGCAGCCGACGGTCATGAAGGTGAAGGGCGTCATTTCGGCGGACGCCTGGGTGTATGCCCCGGCGAGAACGCTGCCCGGGAAGTCCCGGTGGGCGTCCGAGAAACCGCCGCCGACCGTCGGGCGCTGCGATCCGAGGGAATCGGGGGCGGCGGTGGTCGGCTCGGCCAACCCGTCCGGTAGAAGCGACACCTGGCAGGTGCCGTTTCTGATGGCGAGGACTACGTCGATGCCTGAAACCTCGGCGATGCCCAGGATCTTGGCCGTGCCCCTGGCGGGAAGGGCGTCGATGCTGCGCTGGACGGCAGGGGCTGCCGAGGTGGCGGCCAGTCCGTCCAGCGCCCAGGCGACATCCTCTCGCCGGGACGGTGCTTCACCGCCGGTGCATGCGGCCAGGAGTGCGGCAGCAGCAAGGAGGCCCGCTGCTCCGGGGAGCCCTTCGGATCGCCGCATCAGCTGAACTCCCCTGATTCAAGCAGGTGTTGGAGCAGCAGCCTACCGGGTGCCGCGCTTCCGCGGTCGGCGGTGGGGCCCCCGGAGTGGTGGTCAGGCGCGGCAGCGGAGCATCTGCAGTGGGGGGTTGGCGTGGAAGTCCGACCAGTACTCCGCGCCGAACTCGCGCAGGCCGGCCTCGGACACCTCCAGCGGGACCCAGGTCAGCTCGCGGAATCCGCCTGCCCGCAGGGACTCCTCGTAGACCTCGCGGCGCGGGCAGGTGGAGACGAAGGAGATCGGGGGGTCGAGCAGTGCCGTGATCCGGATGCGCGGTCCGGTCGCGGCGTCCTCGCCGGTCAGCTCGGCGAGGAAGCCGTACTTCTCCGGGGACGGGCCGTCGAAGCGGTAGTCGGGTGTCTGGAGGAGCACGAAGAACTCGGCGCCGGGTGCCAGGCTCTGGTGGACGTTGCGGCACATCCGCTCCATGGCGGCGGCGTCCTCCGCGTAGTTGAGCAGCTGGACCGCCGTGGCGACGTCGAACTTCCGCCCGAGGATCTGCAGTTCGGACACGTCGCCCACCTCGTAGCGCACACCCAGCGGGTCGGCCTCCTCCAACTTGCGGGCAGCGGCGACCATTGCGCCGGAGATGTCGACTCCGAGCACCTCCGAGGCGCCGCGCCGCCTGAACTCCCTGCTGTAGAAGCCGGTGCCGGAGGCCAGGTCGAGGACCGACTTGCCGCGCACGTCCCCGACCATGGTCAGGAAGCCGGGCACCTCCGCGTGCTTCGCCAGCGGCAGGGACTTGAAGCCCTCGAACGCCTCACCGATCTCGTCGTACTGCTGTGCGCTCACGGGCAAATCCCCTTCGACCATGGCGACATGAAGCCGATCACCAGGTACCCGACCGTCCGACCGTCCGTCAGAGTGCGGCGACTCTAACCAGCCCCACCCGGCCCGGCCTATCGGCGGATCCTCCCAGAGGTCATCCGCCCCCGGCCGGCGTTCCCTGTCGCATCAGCCCGTAACGCCGCCCCGGCGCCGGCGAGAGGACGAGCGCGCCCCTCGCCAGGTAGGCGGAAGACCGAAGGCCGAACCGGCGAGCAGGCGGGTCCCGAGGATGATCCTCGGGGCCCGCCCAATCGGCCAGGACCGCGCACCCGGGCGGGTCAGGGGTTGAAGAGGCCGCCGGGGTCGCCGGGGTCGCCGACGTAGTTGTGGTCCTGGGGGCGGCCCTGGTTCCGGGTTCCGGGCCTGCCGGTCTCGACGAAGCGGCAGGCGGCGAAGTGGACGTCGCCCATGCCGGGTTGCAGGATGTCGCTCAGCAGCACGTCGCCGTCGAAGACGATGGAGTGGCCGGCGAGTTGGGGATCGGTCAGCGAGGCGACGTTGATGACGGCGGTTTGCTGCGTCTCCGGATCGAGTTCGACGCTGTACCCGCCGGCCACCGGGGTGGCGATCGCGGGGTTTCCTCGAATGGTGAGGCCGCTGGGGTAGGAGATGGTGTAGTTCTGCAGGGTCCGCCCGCCCACGATGGTGCGAGAGGCGCCGGCGCGTTGTCCCTGTTCCACACTGCCGCGCTGGTTGGCGCCCTGCTCCACGTTCCCGCCCAGGTCGTCCGGGAGGACCATGCCGTGCTGCGTGTAGAAGTGCACTCGCGTCCCCGCAGGCACCCGGAACTGACCGTTCGCGGCATGCCAGGCGCCGTGACCGCTGAGGACGAGACCGTCCGCGCGCGCCGGCGCGGTGTTGTCGGCCACCCAGTCGTCGTCCGGGTTGTTGTGGGTGATCGCGGGCCGGTTCTGCTCGGGCGCACGCTGGATCGCGGCCGCGCCGACCCGCGGGACCGCGGACGCCTCCGACTCGGCGCGCTGCAAGGCCGGGCCGCGTGACATGACCCTCGTCGCGTTGGCCTCCGCCTCACGTTCGAAGCGGTCGGAGGGGTCGGAGACCTTGAGCCCCGAACCGTTGTCGGTGCCGGCCACGGGTCCCTGCCGTTGCTGGAGCACGTGCGTCAACTCGTGGGCGAGCGTGTGCTTGTCGGCGCCGCCGTGACCGATGACGACATGGCTGCCGGAGGTGTACGCGCGGGCTCCGACCTCGGCGGCGGAGGCCTTCGCCGCGGTGTTGTCGTGGATGCGGACGTCGGAGAAGTCGGCGCCGAAACGGCCCTCCATGTCGGTGCGGGTCGCCTCTTCGAGGGGCCGGCCCGGCGAGCGCAGGACGTCGTGGACGGCGGAACGCTGAACGGAGGGGTCCTCGGTCCCCAAGTGGCCGCAGCTGTCACTGTGTTGGTGCTGCTCCCGGGCGCCCGGGTGACCGGCCGCGCGGAGCATCTGCACAACGGCCGCGTTGCCGCGGCTGCTCTGCAGGGCGAGGAGCGCCTGAGGAGCGGTCTGTGCCCGGCCCGGGCTCCCCGTCGCCGTGTCCGGCGTGCGGGCTGAGGAACGGACCTTGCCGGCGTCGACATCCTTGGCGTTGTCTTGGGCGCGCATCGTCCTTCTTTCGGCTCGAAAGTTCAACCCTCTCCTGGATATCCGTGACCCCAGCGGTGACGCCAGGTTCGTACGGGCAGTCCCTGTTGCCTGAAGACGCACTGCACGGTGCCCCGACGTCGATGCGGCGCACCAGGTTGGGGGGAGGCCGCGCCGTAGCGGCGACATCGATGCGACCGGCCACATCGGCCTCCGGCCCGCCATGGTGTTGACAGCCGTCGAGTGGGACGGGCACCTGCCGTACTTGAGCACCTGCCATCCGGCCTGGACGTTCGATGAATGGCAGGCGGAGACTGCCTGGCCGCACTGACCAGCTCGCCGTCACAAGCTCAGTACGAGGTCGCGGACGGCGGCCGGCCGGGACAGGAACGGGTGGTGGCCGGTGTCCAGGGCCACGACGCGGCCTGCCCGGCGGGCGAACTCGCGTTGCAGGTCGGCGGGGGTGCCCCGGTCCTGCGCGCAGACGAGGTACGTCGTGGCCACGTGCTGCCAGGCCGCGGACCGCACCGGCTGCTTGAGTACTGCCAGGCTCTGGCGGGCCGTCTTGGCCGTGGCCTGTCGCTGGATCTCCGGACCGCAGTCCTGGAGGAACGTCTCGGCCAGCGCGTCCGGCCGGACGGTGAACGTGCCGTCCTCGGAATCGATGTCGAGGAACGGGGCGGGCTCCCGGCTGCCGAACGAGGAGAGGCTCTGCCCGACCTCGGGCAGGTAGCTGGACACGAGCAGCAGATGGCGCACGGCTTCGACGCCCGCCGCCGCCTCCGCGGTGACGATGCCGCCGTAGCTGTGGGCGACCACGACGGTCGGCTCGTCGCCCGCCGTCAGCACCCCCCGGACGGCGGCGACGTCCTCCGCCAGCCCCGGGCCCTGCGCGTTCGTCGGCTCACCCGTCTCGCCGCAACTCGGCAGGGCGGGCGCCTCGCTGGCGACGTCCCGCTCGGCCAGCAGCCCAGCGGTGCGGTGCCACCACCACGATCCGTCCTTGACGCATGCTCCGTGTACGAAGACGACTCTCATGGCGACCTCCTGGTCTTGATCCGATCGGCTGCCGAGAACGGTAGACGTATCGGTTCGGTCGTCACGTGAGCTGACGCCGACGACGGGTCGGAAGCCCGAGCCACACCCTTCGGGTTCTGGCCTCACGCGCTGTCGCGTGAGGCCGGACTGCTGTGGGTGCCGGCCCGTCCGCGCCTCCGACGGATCGTGGACTCAGGGCAGTGGGTCCCCTGGGCCGCCTCTGCCCTCACAACCCGCCGAACCGCTGGTCAGGGAAGGCGGTGCACCGAGCCGATGCACCGCGTTCCTCGTACCGCCGCTCGTCAATGCAGGACGTCGAGTTCGTTGGTCGCGTCGTTGACGAAGAAGACCTCGTCGCGGTCCAGGTCCACCGCGAGGCCGAAGAGCGCACCCGCGCCCGCCGGGCTGCCGCTGGAGTTGATCTGCTTGACCGCCACCTGGTCCCCGTGGGGCGTGGTCTCCACGATGTTGCCGTCCCCAGCGTTCACCGTCAGGATGTCGCCGCCGGGTGCGAGGGCCATGCCGAGCGGTCCGTTCAGGTGGCCGCCCGCACTGATGACGCGCCCGATGCCGTCACTGTCCTTCCGGTCCAGCGCGTGCGGGATGGCCGTGATCCGGCTCAGGACGGTGTCCGCGACGAAGAGCGTCCC
This sequence comes from Kitasatospora sp. NPDC087314, assembly GCF_044744365.1. Lineage (NCBI taxonomy): Bacteria > Bacillati > Actinomycetota > Actinomycetes > Kitasatosporales > Streptomycetaceae > Kitasatospora > Kitasatospora sp. NPDC087314. Next base: position 485,197 of record NZ_JBIUYE010000002.1, on the reverse strand, counting down.
GTCACGGTCGAGGGAGACGCCGGTCGGGCCGACCACCAGGGCCGCCGGGTCGGTCCGCTCGGGGAAGCCGGAGCCGATCACGGTGGTGGCCACCCGCCGCGGCGGGGCGTCGCCCTCATGGCACAGGGTGATCCGCAGCACCGTCCCCTGGTCGACCTCGTTGCCGCCGCCGGCGACCGTGCCGTTGAGCACATTGGTCACGAACAGTTCGCTCTTGTCGTCGTGGCTGACGGCGGTCATGTCCCACGGGCCGTTGATGCCGTCGCCCGCGATGGTCTCGCGTACCGTGCCGTGGCTGTCGAGCACCAGCAGGCAGCCGGCCTGGGCCGTGTCCGAGGTGCCGTCTGCCGTGGGCAGGCTGCCGACCACGACCCAGCCGCCGGGCAGGACCGTGAGCGCGGTGGTCAGCCCGACCCCGCCCGGGCACGGGCCCGGCAGCGTGGTCGGGTCGATCGTGGCGAACGTGGTCGTCGCCCCGCCCGGGCTGATCTGGACCAGGGTGGTGCCCCTGCCCTGCTGTCCACTCGGCGGCACCGAGTTGTTGAAGTTGCTGACCAGGACGTTGCCCCGATGCAGATCGCCGGCGTTCTCCCGGATCACGAACGTGCCGTACGGGTTCTGGTCGCCGTTGGCCGGGACGGTGGACGCAACGAACGACACCGTGTTCAGGCGGTTCAGGAACGGCTCCCGGCCGCCTTCGGCGCCAGTGGCCCCGGCCGGAGTCGCGGTAGCCGTCAGGCCGACGGCCAGGGCTGCCGCAGCCAGCGCGCTCGAACTTGCCCGAAATCTCATGTACTGCCTCCTGCAGATGGCGCCGGCGCGGCCAGGACAGGCACGTGGCCGCGGACATGGCGCAGAGTGACCCCCAGGACGCCACGTTAGGTTTGGCCACCCCCGGTGCGCGCGGCAACATCCGCCAAAGGTTGATCACACTGCGTAACGGCCAGCCCGCCAGGTCGCGCCGGGGGAAATCCGTTCGCCCGCAGGTGAGGAGGCGCGGCAGAGTACCTCCATGGCTGCTGAAGGACTGGACGACGACGGTTTCATCGCCCGTGAGGGCTCCCTGGGGCGGGTGCGGCAGGAGTTCGCGCCGGTGGTCGACTCCGCTCGCGCGCTGATCGCCGAGACCTTCGACCGTGACCGGCTGCACAGTGCCTACCTCTACGGCAGCATCCCGCGCGGCACCGCGATCCCCGCCGTGTCCGACCTCGACCTGCTGCTCGCCCTTCGTCGCGAGCCCACCGGCGCCGACCGGTCCGACGCCGACGCGCTCGAAGCCGCGCTGGACGCCTCCTTCCCGCAGGTCAACGGCGTCGGGATCCTCCTCTTCAGCACGAGCACCCTGCTGAGCGACCTCGAACGCCACGACCTCGGCTGGTTCCTCGCCTGCCTCTGCACCCCGCTGCTCGGCGACGACCTCGCCACCGACCTGCCCCGCTACCGTCCCACGGCCCTGCTCGCCCGCGAGACCAACGGAGATCTGGGGCTCTCGCTCCCGCAGTGGCGCGAGCGGCGGGCCGCCGGCGGGACGGACGCCGAGCGCGAGGCGCTCAGCCGCATCGTCTCCCGCCGGATCGTGCGGACCGGTCTCACCCTGGTGATGCCCCGCTGGGGCGGCTGGACCAGTGACCTCACCCGATCCGCGGAGGTCTTCGGCCACTACTACCCCGAACGTGCCGCGCAGATGCGGCGGGCCGCAGCCATCGCCCGGACCCCGACGGCCGACCTGGCCGCACTCGACGTGTTGATCGACGACCTCGGCCCCTGGCTGGCGGCCGAGTACGCCGCCGTCCACGGCGAGAAGGCGCCCCGGACCTGAGGGACCCGTGTTCCCCCCACCGCCCGCCGGAGCGCAACCCGACGACGGGCTCGGCGAGTTGAGGGGGGAGCAGCGGGGCGCGCGGTTCCCGGTGGGCTTCCGGGGGGCGCGAGAACGGGGTCGGCCCGACGGGGGCACGGGAGCGGGGTCGGCCCGACGGGGGCGGGGTCGGCCCCTCGGCTCGGTCAGGCGGCCGTGGCCACCGTTACTCGGACAGCATCTTCATGCCGGAGTCCGGGAGCTTGGTGCCGTTCCTGTCGAAGAACTGCCAGGACGTCACCTTCTTGCCCGGCTGCTCGGCCACCACGAGGTGGCGGTAGGGGGAGTCCCCCACGGTGACGAGCTGCGGTTCGAGCTTCGTGCCGTCCGTCCAGTTCACCACGACCTTGGCGACGTCGGGGCCGATGGACATCGTTGCCAGCCTGATCGGGAGCGGGCCGGGGGTACCCGCCTTGGCGTGGGGGCCGATGACGCCGCCGCCGAGGTAGGTGCCGTCCCTCGGGTCGAAGTTGCTCGCGTTGGGGACGCTGCCCGCGGAGTCGTCCTTCTGGCGCACCCCGTCCAACGTGACGTAGGTGTTCACCACGTCCTCGGTGTCCCGCCAGTAATGCTGGACGAACGCCTCGGTCGGCTTCTCGACCGAGGGGTCGACGGCGTTGCGCTCCTTCCAGACCGCCATCGCCTGCTCGAACGCCCGCTCCTTCGGGGCGGTCGGCCAGAGCGCCTCCCACAGCTTCCACTCCTTGCCGTCGACGGTGCCCTGCCCGATCACCACCCGGAGCGGGGTGAACGGGTCCTTCGCGGCGGTCGAGCCCGTACCGGTCGGCTGGGAGGCGGGACCGCCCCCGGTGCCGCCGCCGGGACCGCCGTCGGCCGGGACCAGTGCCTGTGCGGTGGGGCCGTTCGCGGGGGCGCCGTGCAGACCGGCCATCGCCCCGCCCGCCAGCACCACCGTGGTGGCCAGCGCGAGCGCGCCGACCATCGACCGGCGGCGGCGCCGGATCCGGCGGCCGCCCGCCATGATGTCCGCCACCGGCACCGAGCCGACCTTCGCCCCGGCCGCCGCCTCCGCAAGGCCGAGCCCGACCCACACGTCCGCGTCGTCGTCCGCCGCGCCCGCCCCGACCGTCCCGCCGTTGCCGCTCGCGCTCATACCGCACCTCCGATGGGTGTCATGCCCTTGAGTTCTCTCAGCGCCGCGGCCTCCCGCAGCTTCGCTATCCCCTTGGCCGCGTGGCTGCGCACGGCTCCCACCGAGCAGCCCATGGCCACCGCCGCCTGGCTGTCGCTCAGGTCCTCCCAGTGCCGCAGCACCACGGCCTCGCGCTGGCGGGCCGGCAGGGTGGCCAGCGCGGCCATCAGCGCACCGCGCTGGTCGGAGCGGGCGTAGCCGTCCTCGGGCCCGGCCGCGTCCGGTACGGCGTCCACCAGCAGCTCCGGCGCGCGGCGGCGCCAGCGGCGGGCGTGCTCGTTCACCAGGATCCGCCGCACGTAGCAGTGCGGATCGCCGGCCCGTCGCACCTTGGTCCACGCCGCGCAGGCCTTCTCCGCGGCGGACTGCACCAGGTCCTCCGCCGCGTACTGTTCCCCGGCCAGCAGGTAGGCCGTCCGCAGCAGCCGTGGCCAGGCTCCGACGATGAACGCCTGGAACTCCGCGTCCCGATCGGTCTTCGGTTCTCCCATGAGCACCTCCTCACCCACCTAGAGCCCAGCGGCCCTCCAAAGCGCTTACTCCCGTCGATCGTTAATCGGTGGGCGTCCCCCGGGGACGTCGCTACGATCCATCGGATGATCCTCTCTCATGACGTATCCGGGACCGGTCCCACGCTGCTGCTGCTCCACTCGTCCGTGTGTGACCGGCGCATGTGGGACCCGCAGTGGCAAGGTCTCGTCGACGCCGGATACCGGGTGGTCCGGTGCGACTTCCGGGGCTTCGGCGACACCCCGCTCGCGGACGGCCCGTACAGCGACGCACAGGACGTCCTCGCCCTCCTCGACCACCTGGGCATCGAGTCCGCCGCGCTGATCGGGTCCTCGCACGGCGGGAAGATCGCCACGGACGTGGCGGCGCTGCGCCCGGCGGCGGTGACCGCGCTGGCCCTGCTGTGTCCCGGCGCGTCCGGGCGCACGCCGGGCCCGGCCCTGCGGGCCTTCGCCGCGAAGGAACGGGAACTGCTCGTGGACGGCGACCTCGCGGCGGCCGTCGAGCTCAACGTCGAGACCTGGCTGGGACCGGAGGCGGACGACGAGGCGCGCGCGCACGTGCGCCGGATGCAGCGGCACGCCTTCGAGGTGCAGGCGGACGCCCGGTTCGGCCCGTCCGACGACGGCGCCGACCTCGGGCGGATCACGGCGCCCTGCCTGGTCGTGTCGGGCGGCCACGACGTGGAGGACTTCCGGCAGATCGGCGCCTTCCTGCCGACGGTGATCCCGAACGCCCGCCACGTCGAACTGCCGTGGGCCGGCCACTTCCCCGGCCTGGAACGGCCCGAGGAGGCCTTCGTGCTGCTCACGGGGTTCCTGGACGAGGCGGCGGCGCCGCAGCCCCGGTAGGCCCGGTAGCGCGGGCAGCACCGGCAGCCCGGGCTCAGCTGCCGGAGGCGTCCCGGTCCCGGGGCGGCGGGACGGCGGACGGGCAGGCCGCCTCGGGCTCGTCCAGCAGCAGTTCCAGCAGGGGGAGAGCCGCCTCCAGATCCCGGCACTGCTGCGCGGTGAGCCGTGCGCTGCGGTGGGCCAGCAACGCGGAACGCTCGCGGCGGATCCGGGTGATCGTCTCCAGGCCCGCCGGGGTGAGTTCGAGCAGCTGCGACCGGCCGTCCGTCGGGTCGGGGCTCTTGGCGATCAGCCCGTCGGCGGTCAGCGGCGCGATCGTCCGCACCATGGACGGGACGGCCACCGCCTCCCGCGCGGCGAGTTCACCGAGCCGCAGCGGGCCGTGCTGCTCCACCCGGACCAGCGCGGAGAGTTGGGCGACGGTGAGGTCCTGGCCGCCGGAGGCGCGGGCCATCTGCCGGTTGAGCCGGCCGATCACCAGGCGAAGCCGGACGACGGCGTCGGCGGAGAGGCCGTCGCCGCCGGGCCGGCTCGCGCTCGCGGCCTCGCCGCCGGCGCCGGTCATGGCCGGTCGGCCTTCCCCCGCGGCGCGTCCCGGTGCGTCCCGGAGGGCCCGCCAGGCTCGCTCCGGTGCGTCCCGGGGCGTCCGCCGGGCTCGTCCCGGTCCGGTCGGGGGCTGCCGGATCGGGGACTGGCTGGGCGAGGGCTGTCGGAGTGGGGGCTGTCGGACCGGGAACCGTCGGGCCGGGGGCTGTCGGAGTGGCGGCTGCCGGGCCGGGGGCTGCCGGACCGGGAACTGCCGAGCCGAGGGCCGCCGGACCGGGAACTGCCGGGCCGATGCCGTTCTCGGACGAGCGAGGCGGCCGCGGCGACCAGCGACATGGCGATCGCCAGCCAGAACACCACGACCAGACCGTCGTGGAAGGGTCCCGAGATCAGCTGCGGGAAGAACTCCCGACCGGTCAGCGTCTGCGCGTTGGCCGCCGGGAGCTGCCCGAGCACGTGCGGGCCCAGCAGCTGCTGGATCGGGTTGTACCCGAGGAACGCGGCGAAGAGCGTGCCGACCGGCGGCAGCGCGGCGATGGCGTGCGCGTCGCCGGCGGACACGCCCTGTGCGGTCAGTCCGGAGCTGAGCGTGTGGGGGAGCGACCCGGCCAGCCCGGCCACCATCAGCGAGAAGAACACGCCGATCGAGAGCACCATGCCGGCGTTCTGGAAGGTGGCCCGCATGCCGGAGGCGGCGCCCCGGGCCTCGGCCGGCACGCTCGACATGATCAACGAGGTGTTGGGGGCCGCGAACAGGCCGCCGCCCAGGCCGTTGAGGAACACCAGGACGGCGAACCACGGGTACCCGAAGTCGGTCGGCAGCATCAGCAGCCCGGCGAAGGACAGGGCCATCACCACCAGCCCGCCGGAGGCGAAGAGCCTGGCCCCGGCGCGGTCCGAGAGGTACCCGGAGAGCGGTCCGGCGGCGAGGAAGCCGACGGTCAGCGGGACCAGGTAGATGCCGGCCCACAGCGGGGTGTCGGCGTAGTCGTAGCCGTGCAGCGGCAGCCAGATGCCCTGCAGCCAGATGATCAGCATGAACTGGAGGCCGCCGCGGGCGATCGAGCCCAGCAGGGTGGCCGCGTTGCCGCCGGCGAAGACCGGGTCGCGGAACAGGGCCAGCGGGAACATCGGCTCGGCGACCCTGGACTCGACCCGGCAGAAGACGATCAGCAGCGCCACCCCGCCGAACAGCCCGGCCAGCACCCAGGGGTTGGTCCAGCCCATGGTGTGGCCGCCGTAGGGCTGGATGCCGTAGGTGATCGCGGCGAGCAGGGCGGTCAGGCCGACGCCGAAGGTGACGTTGCCCCACCAGTCGATCCGGGCGGGCCGTCGCGCTCCGGTCTCGCGCAGCGACCGGTAGGCCCAGACCGTGCCGAGGATGCCGATCGGCACGTTGACCCAGAAGATCGACCGCCAGTTCCACTCGGCCAACAGCCCGCCCAGGACCAGGCCGATGAACGAGCCCGCGATTCCCGCGACGATGTTCACCCCCAGCGCCATGCCGCGCCGGTGGGCCGGGAACGCGTCCGTGATGATCGCCGCCGAGTTGGCCATCAGCATCGAACCGCCGACCGCCTGCACCACCCGCCAGCCGATTAGCCACAGGGCGCCCGGCCCGCCGTGCAGCGGGTCGAGGGAGAGGGCCACCGAGGTGACGGTGAAGATCAGGAAGCCGGCGTTGTAGATCCGCACCCGGCCGTGGATGTCGCCCAGCCTGCCGAGCGTGACCACCAGGACCGCGGTGACCAGCATGTAGCCCATCAGCATCCACAACAGGTAGCTGACGTTGCCGGGTTGCAGCGGGTCCAGGCCGATGCCGTTGAAGATCGAGGGCAGCGAGATCAGGACGATGGAGGCGTTGATGGTGGCGATCAGGGTGCCGAGCGTGGTGTTGGAGAGCGCGACCCACTTGTACCGCGGATGGTCCGGCTGCACGCCCCCGTGGAGCGCGCGCACGCGCCCGGCCCTGCCGCCGCTCGACATGTGTGTCGCCACCGTTGCCTCCTGGTGCATGGTCGGCCGTGGCCGGCAGGCGGGGAGAGAGTGTCGATAGCTTTCGTTAACTAACGATAGTCGGATCGTCCTTCTTGTGGCAGGCGCACGGGGGGCGTGAACGAGGGGCGGGGGCCTTCGGGAAGCACTCCGGGCCCGGTGGTCGAGCTCTGCCGTCGAAGAGGATCCGGACCTCCCGGATGGGCCCGTCCCGGGCGGTGATCGCCTCCGTGGTGCGGTACCGCCGACCGCTGGTGAGCTCGTACTCGTAGGGGGGTACCGGTCGGCGGTCCGCCGGGGTGGCGGGCCCGACTCGATCGCATGCTGCCCGACGCAGCGCGTACACATTCCCGTCACATTGTTGCCGTGGGCCGCCGTCATTTCGCCGCGCAGGCTGTCCGAATTGCCCGGACGGGATGGCTTCGTGTCGAATTCCTTGACATGACCACTTTCTTATTATCGTCTACCGCACGTAAAACTTCGCAAAGAATTCCCCTCTTCAAGAGGGGTTCTGACCTGCAGAATCAACATATTGTTGCAGCTCAGGGCTGTAATGATCACCCTTCGCTGTACGGCTGTAACCGGTCGTGTCCGTTCCGGGTGGCATTCCACAGGAGTACGGTTCCGGAGGAATCGCCGGGCGTGCTCGCGAGTAAGTCGAGCGGCCTTGCGGATTATTCGCCATGCCGTGGAAAGTCGGAGCGGGAATTGGTGTGACGTATGGGTCGGAAAAAGGGTGGGTCGGGAGACTCCGAGGTTGCCCGCCCGATATCACTCAAGTTAGTCGTCGAAGTCCTGCGCGGCGTCGCGCAGGTGGATTTCATGCCGTCCGCCGTCTGCGGGCTGTTCTTCGTGGCGGCACTGTTCGCGGCCGGCTGGCAGTACGGCGTCTACGGCCTGCTCGGTAGCGCCGTCGGCACCGCCGTCGCGTACGGCCTGCGGCTGGCGCGCGGCGCCGTCGAGGCCGGATTGCACGGGTACAACGGCTGCCTGGTGGCGCTGGGGTGTGCGGTGTTCCTCGGCCCCGGCCACCCCGCCACCGTCACGGTGTCCGTGCTCGGCGCCGCCGTCGCCGTGGTGGTCACCGCGGGCCTCGGTGCGGTGCTCGACACCTGGAAACTCCCGGCGCTCACCGCGCCGTTCTGCCTGGTCGCCACCGCCACGACCGCCGGCGCGCCCGGCTTCCGGCACCTGTGGCACGGCGCCGGGGCCCCGGCGGCCCTGGCCACGCCGGCCGCAGGCCCGACCGGGCTGACCTGGGACCAGCTGTGGCACGGGTTCTTCGCCAACATCGGCCAGATCTTCTTCATGCCCCAGTGGTACGTCGGCCTGCTGTTCCTGGCCGGCATCTTCGCGGCCGGCCGGCCGGCGGGCCTGCTGGCCTGCGCGGGCAGTGCGACCGGGCTGCTCACCGCCTGGGCGCTCGGCGCGCCCGCCGACGCCGTCGGCCAGGGGCTGCTCGGCTACAGCGGGGTGCTCGTCGCGATGGCGCTGTGCGGGGTGTTCGTCGCCGCCGACGGCTGGAGCGCGGCCTACGCGGTGCTCGGCGCGGCCGCCTCCACCGTCCTGACCCCCGCGCTGGGCGCCGTCACCGTGCCGTTCGGCGGCCACGCCTTCACCTGGCCGTTCGTCCTGACGACCATGCTGTTCCTGGCGGCCGTGCCGGCCATTCCCCGGCTTCGCAGAATCTGACGGGATCGCCGGCGTCGGATCCCGATCCCCGTTCGCGTCGGACGCCTTCGAGTGCCCCACGCGTCCGTTCGGACATTTGGACATTCAGTCATTCGGCCATTCGGTCATTCGGAAAGGAAGAGTGATTCCCGTGAATCTCGCACCGCGTGAGATGGACAAGCTGTACATCTACGTCGTGGCCGATCTGGCCCGCAAGCGCCGCGACCGCGGCGTGAAGCTGAACTACAGCGAGGCCTGCGCGCTGATCAGCGAGGCGATCATGGAGGGCGCCCGGGACGGGCGCACCGTCGCCGAGTGCATGGAGATCGGCAAGCAGGTCGTCAGCGGCGAGGACGTCATGCCCGGCGTCCGCGAGATGCTGCCGCTGCTCCAGGTGGAGGCCGCGTTCCTGGACGGCACCAAACTGGTCTCCTGCCACGACCCGGTGGGTGCCTGAGCCATGACCGCACCTCAGGCGGCGCCCGCGCCGGCGCCGGTGTCTGCGGCCGCCCCGGTGTCCGCCTCGGTGTCCACCGCCGCGGTGGTACTGGCCGGTGGGCACGAGAGCGACGGTGGCCGGGACCTGGCCGCCCTGGTGGAGCGCGAGCCCGCCGTCCACGCCGCGGCCGCCGCCGGCCGGGCGCTCGGCGAGGCCGTCCGCTCGGCGCTGGCCGCCACCGACGGCCCGGTGTGCGTCGTGCCGATGACGCTGGGGCGCGACCCGAAGCTGGTGGCCGACACCGCCCGGGCGCTGCGCTGGCTGGCCGCCGGGGAGGGCCGGGGCCGACTCGCCCTGACCGAGCCGTTCGGCGGCAAGGACCACCTCGTCGGCTGGTTGCGGGCCGCGGCCTCCGCCGGCCCCCAGCCCGACGGCGCCGTCCTGGTCACCGCCCCGGCGGCCGGCCCGTTCGAGGACGCGGACCTGTTCCGGATCGCCCGGCTCGTCCGCCAGTACGGGAACCACCGCTGGGTGGAGGTGGCCTTCGCGGGCGGCGACCCCGGCCCGGCCGAGGGCGCCGAACGCTGCCGGTTGCTCGGCGCCCGCGAAGTGACCGCCGTCCCGGCCTCGTTCGGACCGGCCCTGCGCACCGAACTGCCCGGGGTGCGGGACGGCGGGCCGCTGCTGCGGCCGGCCGCGATCGCCGGGGTGGTCGCGGCCCGTACGGCGGCGGCCCTGCACCTGTTCGGCCACGGCGAGGACGGCATCCTGGCCGGCCTCGACGCCGAGCACGGGCACGGATACGCCCACAGCCACGGCCCGGGCGGGGACCACACACATGGTCACGGGCACGGGCACGGGCGCGGCCACGGCGACAGCCACGGACACGGACACGGGCACGGGGAAAACCACGGCCACGCGCACGCGCACGCCCACGGCCACGGACACGGCCACACACATCACTGAACCGACAGAGAGGAAGGGCCAGCCATGTCTGGTGGCGCCACGTACCTGTACGGCGACGACCCGGTGGAGATCAACGCCGGCCGCGCCCAGGTCACCATCACGGTCAGCAACACGGGCGACCGGGCGATCCAGGTCGGCTCGCACTACCACTTCTTCGAGGCCAACCGCGCCCTCGACTTCGACCGCAACGCCGCCTACGGCAAGCACCTGGACATCCCGGCCGGCACCGCCGTCCGCTTCGAGCCGGGCGACACCAAGGACGTCACGCTCGCCGAGTTCGGCGGCCACGGCCGCCTGGTCGGCTTCAGCAACCTCGTCGACGGCGGCATCAGGGCGGCCGACACCCGCGCCCGGGCGATCGACCGGGCGATCGCGCTCGGGTTCAAGGGCACCAACCTCGACCACAAGGAAGGCAACCGCTGATGGCCACGCTGTCCCGCAAGCAGTACACCGATCTCTTCGGGCCCACCGTCGGTGACCGCTTCCACCTCGCCGACACCAACCTCGTCGTCGAGATCGAGAAGGACTTCAACCAGGGCCACTACGGCGACGAGGCCGTCTACGGCGGCGGCAAGGGCATCCGCGACGGCATGGCCCAGGACCCGGCCGCCACCTCCGCCCAGGGCGCCCTGGACCTGGTGATCACCAACGTCGTCGTGATGGACCCGATCCTCGGCGTGGTCAAGGGTGACATCGGCGTCAAGGACGGCTTCATCACCGCCGTCGGCAAGGCCGGCAACCCGCACACCCAGAGCGGCGTGCACCCCAGGCTGGTGATCGGCCCCGGCACCGAGGTGATCTCCGGCGAGCACCTGATCGCCACCGCCGGCGGCATCGACACCCACATCCATTTCATCGCCCCGCAGCAGGTGCAGGAGGCGCTGAGCAACGGCATCACCACCCTCATCGGCGGCGGCACCGGCCCCTCCGACGGTACCAACGGCACCACCTGCACCCCCGGCCCGTGGAACATCGGGCGGATGTACCAGGCGGTCGAGGACCTCCCGGTCAACGTCGGCCTCCTCGGCAAGGGCAACGGCTCGCTGCCGGGCGCCCTGAGAGAGCAGGTCGAGGCCGGCGTCTGCGGCCTCAAGGTGCACGAGGACTGGGGCAGCACCCCGGCCGCGATCGACAGCGCGCTCAGCGTCGCCGACGAGTACGACGTCCAGGTGGCCATCCACACGGACACCCTCAACGAGGGCGGGTTCTTCGAGGACACCCTCTCCGCCATCGACGGCCGCACCATCCACACCTTCCACACCGAGGGCGCGGGCGGCGGCCACGCCCCCGACATCATGCGGATCGCCGGCGAGGCCAACGTCCTGCCGTCCTCCACCAACCCCACGCTGCCCTACACCGTCAACTCGGTGGACGAGCTGCTGGACATGGTGATGGTCTGCCACCACCTCAGCCACGACATCCCCGAGGACGTCTCCTTCGCCGACTCCCGGGTGCGCGCCGAGACGATCGCCGCCGAGACCGTCCTGCACGACGAGGGCGTCATCTCGATCTTCTCCTCGGACTCGCAGGCGATGGGCCGGATCGGGGAGTCCTTCACCCGCGCCTTCCAGACCGCGCACCACTGCAAGGACCAGCGCGGCAAGCTCGACGGCGACACCGAGCGCAACGACAACGTCCGCGTCCTGCGCTACCTCGCCAAGCTGACCATCAACCCGGCCATCGCCTCCGGCACCGCCGACCACATCGGCTCGCTGGAGAGCGGCAAGCTCGCCGACATCGTGCTGTGGCCGATCAACTCCTTCGGCGCCAAGCCCAAGATGGTCATCAAGGGCGGCGTCATCAACTGGGCCCTGATGGGTGACCCGAACGCCTCGCTGCCCACCCCGCAGCCGGTCTACTACCGCCCGATGTACGGCGCGCTCGGACGGGCCAAGCAGGCCACCCGGGTCTCCTTCATGTCCCAGGCCGCCATCGACCTCGGCGTCCCGGCCCGACTCGGCCTGGACAGCCGCGTCCTGCCCGTGCGGCACTGCCGCTCGGTCGGCAAGCAGCACATGGTCCGCAACGACGCGCTGCCGAAGATCGCGGTCGACCCGGAGACGTACAAGGTCACCCTGGACGGCGAGCCGGCCACCATCGAGCCCGCCCGCGAACTCCCGCTCAACCACCTGTTCTACCTCGCGTGACCGGCGTCGCGGAGCAGGCCGCCGCCGCGTCCACGGGAGGCCTTGACGCCCTGCTGGTCAGCCTCCAGCTGACCGACTCCGCCTTCCCCAGTGGCTTCTACACCCTCTCGCACGGTCTGGAGGGCTACGCGCAGGCCAAGGCGGTCACCCCGGACACCATGCCCGAGCTGCTCGCCGACCTGCTGCGCCACAGCGTCGGCCCGTCCGACGCGACCGCGCTCGCCCTCGCGCACCGCGCCGCCCGGGCCGGCGACTGGGGTCTGCTGGTCGAGGTGGATCAGCGGCTGCACGCCACCAAGCTCAACCGCGAGCTGCGCCTGGCCTCCACCCGTACCGGGCGCCAACTCCTCGACATCGCACGGGAGTCGGTCGGCGGCGAGCCGCTGGACCGGTACGCCGAGCTGGTCGCCGCCAAGCAGGCCCCCGGCTCCCAGGCAGTGGCCGCCGGGGTCGCCTACGCCTCGGCCGGCGTGCCCGTCGAACAGGCCGCCGCCAGCGACCTGTTCGCTTTCTGCACCAGCTTCGTCGGCGCCGCCCTGCGGTTGCGGCTGACCGACCACCGCAAGGCGCAGGTGGTGCTGCGGGCGATGGCACCGGTGATCGAGGAGACCGTACGGGCCGCCCTCACCCGGGAGTTGGACGACCTGGGCGGGTGCGTGCCGGTGGCGGACGCGATGTCCGGACGGCACGAGCGGGCCGAGGCCCGGCTGTTCGCCAGCTGAGCCGTCCGGGGGGTGCGCCGTGGCGCACCCCCCGTCGGCGGCGGGGCCGGGTGACACTGCACCGACCGCGTGAACCGCACCAACCGCACTGACCGCACTGACCGCACCAACCGCACTGACCGTGCTCGCCGTACCGGCAGCACCGGAACCGCACCAGAACCGCACCAGAACCGCAGCAGAATCGCAGCAGAGGAGACAGCATGACCGAGAACGTGCTCCGCGTCGGCATCGGCGGACCCGTCGGCTCCGGCAAGACGGCGCTCATCGAGGCCCTCGTGCCGGTGCTGATCGCACGCGGCCACCGCCCGGCGGTCATCACCAACGACATCTACACCCAGGAGGACGCGCAGCACGTGCGCCGCACCCTGGCCGGTGTGCTCGACCCCGAGCGGGTCGTCGGCGTCGAGACCGGCGCGTGCCCGCACACCGCCGTCCGGGACGACCCGACGATGAACCTCGCGGCCGGCGCCGAGATGCTGGAGCGCTTCCCCGACGTCGACACCCTGCTGTTCGAGTCCGGCGGCGACAACCTCACGCTGACCTTCAGCCCGGTCCTGGTCGACCTCTTCCTCTTCGTCCTGGACACCGCCGAGGGCGAGAAGATGCCCCGCAAGCGCGGTCCGGGCATCACCGAGTCCGACCTGCTGGTGATCAACAAGATCGACATCGCCCAGTACGTCCGCGCGGACCTCGGCATCATGGAGTCCGACGCCCACCGCGTGCGCGAGGGCGGACCGGTCGTACTCACCAACTGCCTCACCGGGCACGGGCTGGACGAGATCGCCACCTTCCTGGAGACCTTCCGCAAGGTCCCCGCATGACCGTCACCGCGGCCGCACCTGCCCCGGACGCGCCGGCCGTGGCCACCGTCGAAGCGGCCGCCGCCGAAGCGGGCGCCGCCGTGCCACGGCTGGACCCGCGGCACTTCGAGCCGGCCCGCGTCCCGTACGCCGTCCGCCGGCACGCCGGGACGCCCGACACCCTGGGCGTCGGGCGCCCCGGAAAGGTCGGCCTGCTGGAGCTCGCCTTCGAGCGGATCGGCGAGCGCACCGAACTCACCGGCCACTACCAGAAGTCGCCGCTGCAGATCATGCGTCCGCTCTACTTCGACCCGGCCCGCCCCGACCTCGCCATCACCTTCCTGATGTCCACCGGCGGCGGCATCCTCCAGGCCGACCGGCTCCGGACTGACCTGCGCTGCGGCGCCGACACCGCCACCCACCTCACCACCCAGGCGGCCACCAAGGTCTACCGGATGGAGTTCGACTACGCGACGCAGCTGGTCAACCTCGACGCCGGGCCCCGCGCCTACGTCGAGTACCTGCCCGAGCCGGTGATCCCCTTCGTCGACTCGCGCTTCTACCAGCGCACGGTGTTCACCGTCGACCCCACCGCCACCGTGCTGGCCGGCGAGACCGTGCTGGCCGGCCGCCTCGCCCGGGGCGAGCGCAACGCCTACCAGGTGTTCGCCTCCGACCTCGAAATCCGGCGTCCGGACGGCGAGTTGACGGCCCTCGACACCGTCAGGCTGGAGCCGTCGGCGGCCGGCGTCACCGGCCCGGCGGTGCTGGCCGGCCACGACGTCATGGCCAGCCTCTACGTCGTCACCCCGCTCGCCCCGGCGGCGCTCGTGGCCGACACCCTGCACGGGGCGCTGGCCGACTGCGGCCTGCTGTACGGGGTCAGCGTCCTGCCGCACGACAGCGGCGCCTGGCTGCGCCTGCTCGGCTCCGACACCCGGGCCTGCGCCGCCGCCCAGCGGGCCGCCTGGGACGCCGTGCGCCGACTGCTGATCGGCGTCCCGGCCCCGGCGCTGCGCAAGACCTGACCCGCCGGGGCGCCGACCGGCCAGCCGGTCCGGCACACCTGCGGACGTGCACCGAGCCTCAGCCCAGCCGGGCGACGAACCGGCGTTGCCACGGGGTCTCCACCGCGTGCCGGTCGTAGTGCGCCCGTACGTAGGCGACCGCCTCGGTGGCGGGGACGCCGTCCAGGATGGCGATGGCGGCGAGGGCGGTGCCGGTGCGGCCGCGGCCGCCGGCGCAGGCGAGTTCGACGCGTTCGGTCGCCGACCGCCGCCAGGCCTCGCGGAAGGCGTCGGCCGCGTCGGCGCGGTCGGCGGGGAGTCGGAAGTCGGGCCAGCGCACCCACCGGCTCTCCCAGCCGAACTGCCTCGGCGGGTGGCCCAACAGGTAGAGCCCGAAGGAGGGCTGCGGGCCGGGCGGCAGCGGGCGGCTGAGGCCGCGCCCGCGCAGCAGTCGCCCGGAGGGCAGGCGCAGGACGCCGGGGGCGGCCGGGTCCCAGGTCGTCGGATCGGTCACGTCGCTCCTGACGGTGGTCGCGTCACTGCTCGCGGGTGGTCGGGTGGTCGGGTGGGTCGGGTGGTCGACGGGTGTTCAGGACGCCACGTGCAGGGCCGCCGTGCCCGGCATGCCCGCCCGGTGGGCCAGGGCCGCGGCCTCGCCGCGGGAGGCGACGCCGAGCTTGGCCAGGATGTTGGCGACGTGGAACTTCACCGTGGACCCGCTGATGTGCAGCGCCTCGGCGATGTCCCGGTTGCGCCGGCCCTGCGCCAGCTGGTCGAGCACCTCCAGCTCGCGCGGCTGGAGCCCGTCCAACGGGTCGGTCACGCGCGGCGGTTCGGGCAGGGTGAGCGGCAGGTCGACGGTCACCGTGGTGCCCCAGCCGGGGACGGCTTCGATGGTGCCGCGCCCGCCGAGGGCGGCGATCCGGTCGGCGGTGCGGTGGACGGTGAGCGCGTCGGCGGCCAGCAGGCCGGGGCCGTCGTCCCGCACCACCGCCCGCAGCGTGTCGCCGGTGAACTGCCAGCTCACGTGCAGCCTGGTCAGGCCGTCCTGCTCCAGCATGAGGAGGACGGCCGCCCGGACGGCGTCCCGGGCGGTGTGCGCGGTGTCCGCCGGCACGGACCGGGCGGCCTCCGCCGGCGGTGCCACGTCCAGCCGCACCCGGGTGTGCCGCAGCAGCGGGCGCAGCTCCCGGTCGAGCCGGGCGAACGCGGCGTCGGCGGGTTCCTCGCTCAGCGTCCGGTCCAGGTCCGCGCCCCGGCGCAGGTCGAGCAGGGCCGTCACCGCCAGCTCGGTGGCGGCGCGGCGCGCGGTGGCGTCGTCCAGGGCGGCGGACCGCAGCGGCGAGAGGATCGCGGTGAGCGCCGCGCTGTGCATGCCGGTGAACTCGGCGATCGCCCGGGCCCGGGAGCCTGCGGAGGCGCGGGAGGCCGCCGCGTGGTTGGGGCCGGCGTCGGTGGCACGGTGGTGCGAGTGGGCGACGAGCAGGTCCCACAGCTGTTGGAGGACGGCGAGTGCCTCCGCCGCCACCGGGTCGGAGCCGCCCCGGACCAGCACCAGCACCGCGGTGTTGGCGTCCGTCGGTGACGCCGCGACCACCACGACGGACCTGACCTGCCCGGCCAGCTTCGTCTCGCCCTGCCAGGGCCGGCCGTTCGCCGTCGCACCGGCCGTCACCTCGGCCAGCCGGGCGAGCTCCAGGCCGCTGACGGCCCCGGCCGGTTCGGGCAGACCGAAGGCGATCGTGGGGGAGTACGTGCAGATGCCACTGAGCTGGGCGATCGCCACGTGCGGGACGAGGGTGGCGATCACCTCGGAGAGCCGGTTCATCAGGCCCGGCCGGGGTGTGCGCAGCACCTCGACGGCGTGCGCCAATGCGTCCTCGGGGCGTCCCCAGTGGCGGCGCCAGCGCTCGTCCGTGTTCCCGCCCGCCCGCCCGGTCGCGGTGCCGGCCGGGGCGCCGGCCGAGTTGTCGGCCACGTTGTCGTCCGCGTCACCCATGCCGTTCAGCCTAGCCCGGGGACCGGGGCGGACGCCTGGCCGTTCGGACAGGTCCAACCGGCCGAACGGCGGGCTCGGCGGGCGCCCTCCGGGGCCCAGGATGGAGGCGTCGGAAGAACCAACTCCTCTGAACGGCAAGGATTCCTTCCATGACCAAGGCGATCGCCTTCTCCGAGTACGGCGACGTGGACGTGCTGCGCCCGACCGACATCGAGGTGCCCGCCCCGGGCCCCGGCCAGGTGCGGGTCGCGGTCCGGGCGGTGGGCGTCAACCCGCTCGACCACAAGGTGCGCAGCGGCTCGATGGCCGAGATCTTCCCCATCGCCTTCCCGCACGTCGGCGGCTACGAGCTGGCCGGTGTGGTGGAGGCCGTCGGCCCCGACGTGACCGGGTGGGCGCCCGGCGACGAGGTGTTCGGCGCCCTCATGGGCGGCGCGTACGCCGAGCAGGCGCTCGTCGACGCCGAGCAGCTGGGCCGCAAGCCCGCCTCGCTGAGCTGGGAGGAGGCCGCGGCGATCCCGACCGCGGCCGAGACCTCCGAGCGGGCGCTGGACGTCCTGGGCGTGCGGGCGGGCGAGACGCTGCTGGTGCACGGCGCGGCCGGCGGGGTCGGCACCGTGCTGCTGCAGCTGGCCCGGGCGCGCGGGGTCACCGTGGTCGGCACCGCGAGCGAGGCCAACCACGAGCACCTGCGCGAGCTGGGCGCGATCCCGGTGGCCTACGGTGACGGCCTGGCGGAGCGGGTGCGGGCCGCCGCGCCGGGCGGGGTGGACCGGGCGCTGGACGCGGTCGGCAAGGGCGGGGTGCTGCCGCTCTCGGTCGAGCTGACCGGCGCCGCGGACCGGGTGCTGACGATCGCCGACTTCGTGGGCGCCGCCGAGCACGGGATCCGCTTCAGCGGCGGCGCGGAGGGGGTGGAGTCCTACCACCAGCGCGCCTACGCCGCCGTGCTCGCCCTGCACGAGGCGGGCACCCTGCGGCTGCCGCTGCACCGGGTGCTGCCGCTGGCGGAGGCGGCCGAGGCGCACCGGCTCAGCGCGCAGGGCCACCTGCGCGGCAAGATCGTGCTCACCGTCTGACCTGGCCGTGGCCGCTGTCACCCGCCGTCACCCGCTCTCACCCGTTCGGAGTAATTCGACGGGTGATGCGCGGTGATGCGCGGTGATCGCGCGGATGGGCCGGACGGGCGAGCGTCAGCCCGTGGGCAGCTCCGAGGAATGGTGGTTGACGATGAGCCATTGGCTTCCGCGCAGCTCGTAGACGAAGGTGAAACGCGCGTCAACCTTGGTCTTGCTGCCGTCCTTGTTGGTCAGCGTGAACTGGTAGAGGCCGGTGTCGATGGCACTGGTGCGGTCCAGGATGTTGATGAACTGCTCCTGGATGCGGCCGACGGGCTTGCTTTCCAGGAAGTGCTTGAAGTAGTCGACTATCCCGGCCCGGGTGGTGCGGACTTCGGCGGAGACCGTCGGTAGCAGCACGGCACCAGGGGCGTAGAGATCCGCGACCCGGTTCGCGTCGCCGGTGGCCAAAGCCGCGTTCCACTGGTCGAACAGGGCCTTGATCTGTCCCTCGGTGGGAAGCTGGGCGGCGCTCGTGACAGTACTGCGATCGGCGGAGAGTTGGGCGGGGGTCCCGGTCGCGAACGTCGTTCCGGTTCCGGTGAACAGAACGGCGGCGGTGGCGACCAGGACCCCGGCGGAGTATGTGCGCCTCATGGAGCACCTCCTGAGCTGTCGCTGGTCAATCTGTGGGACAATTCCAGCTTCCCCCCGGCACAGGCGATCTGGCATGTCGAAGCGACCGGGCGTCGATTCCGAAGCGGCCGCGCGGACAGGTGGCGTCTCGCGCCCCGTGGAATCGGCCGGATGGGGACAGCGTCGGACGGTGCGCGGTCGGTAGAGTCCCGGCATGGTGACAGCGAGTGCGGCGGAGAGCGTCGGGGCCGGGCGGTTGGCCGGGCGGGTCTGTGTGGTGACGGGGGCGGCCAGTGGGATCGGGCGGGCCGTTGCCGAACGCTTCGTCCGGGAGGGGGCGTTGGTGGTGGCCGCCGATGTCGATGCGGTGGGGCTGCGCCGGTTGGCGGAGCAACTCCCGGACGCCGTCAGTACGGTGGTCGGTGACGTGGCCAGGGACGAGGACGCGCGGCGGATGGTCGGGGCCGCGGTCGAGCGGCACGGCCGGATCGACGTCCTGGTGGCCAATGCCGGGGTGATCCCGCTCATGGAGCTCACCGAGGCCACCGCCGAGGACTGGGATCACGTCATGGCCGTCGACGGCCGTGGGATGTTCCTCACCTGCAAGTACGCCATCCAGGCGATGACCGCGCAGGAGCGGCCCGGCGGCGCAGTCGTGTGCGTGTCGTCCATCTCCGGCGAGGCCGGCCAGCGCGGCCAGGCGGTGTACGGGCCCGCCAAGTTCGTCGCCTCCGGCCTCACCAAGCACCTCGCCGTCGAATGGGCCGACCGCGGCATCCGGGTCAACGCCGTCGCGCCCGGCACCATCACCACCGAACGCGTCGCCCGCCTGTACGACGAACCCGGCGGGCCCGAGTACCTCGCCGCGATGGAGAAGCTCCACCCCATGGGCCGCCTCGGTGCCCCGGCGGAGGTCGCGGCCGCCGTCCTGTTCCTCGCCTCCGACGAGGCCTCCTTCATCACCGGCACGGTGCTGCCCGTCGACGGCGGGTACCTCGCGCAGTAGCCGTCAGCCGTCAGCCGTCCGCCGTCAGCCACCGGTCGTCAGCCACCGGTCGTCACTCGTCAGGGCAGGCGCTCGACGAGGACCATCGCCGCGTCGTCGTCCAGCCGCCCGCCGACGTGGGCGAGGAGGTCGCGGCGCAGGTGGTGCAGCAGGGTGGTCGGGCGCTCGTCCTGCCAGGCGGTGACGCGTTCGGTGAGCGGGTAGAAGCGTCGGCGGGCGTCCCGGGCCTCGATCACGCCGTCGGTGTAGATCAGCAGCCGGTCGCCGGGGCGGAACGGGAAGGTCTCCACCTCGTAGTGGACCGGGGCGAGGTCGCCCAGGCCCAGCGGCGGCGCGGGGTGGCGGGCGGCCACGGCGGTGATGCCGTCGGGGCGCAGCAGCAGCGGGGGCGGGTGGCCGCAGTCGATCAGCCGGACCGCCGTGCCGTCGTCGGGGATGTCGAGCAGCACGGCGGTGATGAAGGACTCGCCGATGTCCTCCGGCAGGGTCGTCCCGTCCGGCTCCTCGCCGCGCAGGCGGCGCCGGCGGGTCTGTTCGCCGAGCTGGGCGAGGTCCCAACAGACGCTGCCGTCCAGGTAGGCGGCGAGCCCGGGCAGGTCGGCGTGCAGGTGGGCGGCGGCGCGGAAGGCGCCGAGCAGCAGGGCCGCGTCGCCGAGCGAGGACAGGCCCTTGCCGCGGACGTCGCCGACCAGCAGCCGGGTGCCGGTGGCGGTACGGGCGGCCGCGTACAGGTCGCCGCCGACCTGGGCCTCGGCCTCGGCGGCCAGGTAGACGGAGGCCAGGTGCAGCGGCCCGATCCGGGCCGGCAGTGGGCGCAGCAGCACCCGCTGGGCGGCCTCGGACACCGAGCGGACCTGGGCCAGCTCGCGCTCGTACCGCTCGCGCAGCGCTCGCAGCCCGACGATCAGGGCGGAGACGACGAGTTGGGCGCTCAGCTGGGTCTCGATGTTGGCGCTGGTGAGGCCTTCCCGGATGGCGCCGATGACGGTGAGCGCGGCGAGCGCCAGCACGGCGACGCCGGCGGTGGCCCGGGCGCCGGCGAAGGAGGCGGTGAGGGCGGGGGCGACGATCAGCAGCGGGCCGAGGTGGACCTGTGGCGGGGAGAGGATGTCGACGACGGTGATCACGAGGATCAGCGCGAGCGACAGCCCCGTCAGCACGCCATGGTCGGGCCGCCGGGAGCGGCGGCGGTCGCGCGGGCGGTCGCGGGGGCGCGGGTCGCAGGGACGCTGCCGAAGTGGCACATTTCCTCTGTACACCGTCGGGGCGGTGCGGCGCATCCCCGGGCGCGCCCCGGCTTCGGCCGGCCCCGGGACCGGTCGCGCTGGGTAGCGTCAGCCCTCTTCGCCGTAGCGGGCCAGGTAGCCGGCGAAGCGGGCGACGTCCTCGTCGGACCAGTCGGTGAAGCGGGCGGTGAAGGCCAGTCGGCGCTGCTCGTTGGCGTCCCGCAGCAGCGCCAGCCCGGCTTCGGTGGCGCGCAGGATCTGGCCGCGCTGGTCGTCCGGGTCGGCCTCGCGCCGCAACAGGCCGAGCTTCTCCAGGGCGGTGACCTGGCGGCTGACGGTGGACTTGTCGAGCATGAAGTGGGTGGCCACGTCGGCGGCCCGGCAGCCGCCGCGCTCGGTGATCAGGTCGAGGATGCTGTAGGTGACCAGGGAGAGGTCGGGGTGCAGCTGGGAGGCCTTGTGCCGGGCACGGCGGGCGAAGGCGGTCAGCTCGCGCTGAATGGCGTCGATGGACGACTGGCGGCCGGGCACGGCGTTCCTACCTCCTCGATATTTGTTGCACTATACAACGGAATCGCCCGGGTTCGCGCGCCGCTCCGGGGCGACCCGCCCCTGGGCGGCCTGCCAGGCGCGGGCAGCGGCGATCCGGCGGGTCGCACTCGGGTGAGTGGCGAACAGTAGCTCAAGCAGCCTCGGCGGGTCGACATCGGACACGTTCACCAGTGCCAGCCGGCGTTGCATGGCGACGAACTGATCGGCGTCCGAGGTGAGTTCGAGTGCGTGCCGGTCCGCCCTGGCCTCGATCCGGCGGCTCACCGCGCACTGCGCCGGCCCCGACAGCACCCCCAGCAGCGCCGCGCACGCCGCCAGCAGCGGCAGCGCCCGCGGATCGGCCGCATCCGCCGCCCCGGCCGCCGACAGCAGCGGATGCCAGGTGCCCAGCAGGCCCAGCACGGCCACCGCCGCGGCCGCGCCCACCGCGCCCAGCGCCGTCCCGGTCGGCACGTCCCGGTGCTTCACGTGGCCCAGCTCGTGTGCCACCACCAGCTCCACCTCGCGCGGCTCGGCCGTCGACAGCAGGGTGTCGTAGGCGACGATCCGGCGGGTCGCGCCCAGCCCCGAGACATACGCGTTGAGGGCGGTGGTGCGCCGCGAGGCGTCCGCCACCAGGACGTCCCGCACCCGGACGCCGTCCCGCTCGGCCAGCGCCAGCAGGTCGGTGCGCAGCGGGCCCGGCGGCATCGGGGTGAACCGGTTGAACACCGGCTCGATCAGCAGCGGGTGCAGGAAGGACAGCGCCGCCGTCAGCACCGCCGCCGCGCCCGCCGCCGGCAGCCACCAGTGCCGCGGTGACCAGGCGGTCAGCGCGAACAGTCCGAGGGCGAGCGGCAGGACGAGCACCAGGGTCAGCCCCAGGCCGCGCAGCGCGTCCACGGCCCAGCCGGCCCAGCCCTGCGTCACCAGCCCGTACCGGGCCCGGACGGCCCGCACCCGGGCGCCGAACGGCAACCCCAGTGCCTGGCCGAGCACCACCAGGGCGGCCGCGCCCGCCAGCACCTCTGCCGTCCGGGAACCGCCGAACCAGCCGCCGACGGCGGAGACCAGGCCGGCGCCGACCGGGGTGAGGCCGAGCAGCAGGGTCAGGGCCAGGCCCGCCAGCCGGCCGCCCAGCGCCCAGGGCAGCTGGGCGCGGCGCAGGGCGCGGCCGCGGGCGCGCTCGGCGGGGGTGAAGTCGGTGGGTTCGAGGCCGACCGGGGTGCTCCCCGCGGGTTCACGGCCGACGGGTTCGCGGTAGGCGGGTTCGCGGCCGGGAGGGGTGTTCCCGGCCCGGTCAGTGGTCTCGGTGTCGTCCATGGGGTGCGTGCGGCTCCGGGCTCTGGCGGACGTGGCGGTTCAGCATCTCCTACCGCGCCGGGGCGGTGCTCAGTCCTCGGCCGGTCCGGTGGCGCCGTGCACGCCGGCGCGCAACAGCTGGTGACCCAGGTCGACCAGGGCGCGGCCGACGGCGAACTCGTCCCCGACGGCGGGTGCCGGGGCGTCGAGCGGATTGCGGCGGGCGAGGGCGTCGCTGTGCAGGACGCCGCCGTCGGTGTCCAGTACGGCGTGCACCCGGGTGGTGTCGCGGTCCTCCACGACGTGCAGGCTGAGCTGCCAGTCCTTGGTGCGGACGGCGGCGGCCTCCTCCCCGGTGGGCCGCCGCGGCGCGGAGGCCGTCCCGTCGGCACGGACGATCACCACCGGGCAGACCCCGTGCACCGCGCAGCGGGTGCTGACCGAGCCGAGCAGCGTGCGGGCGAAGGTGCCGCGGCCGCGGCTGCCCAGCACCAGCAGGTCCGCGCCCTCGGCTGCCTCCAGCAGCACCTCGGCGGCATAACCGAGCACCAGACTCTCCCGGACCTCCACCGGGCGGTTCGGGCCCACCACCTCGTCCACCTCGACGGTCAGGGTGCGGCGGGCGGCCTGCTCGAAGCCGTCGTCCACCATCGGTGCGAACCAGCCGTACAGCGACGGGTACTCCCAGGCCGCCACGGCGTGCACCGTCGCCCCGGTGAGGACGGCCTGCCCGACTGCCCAGCGCAGGGCCGCCTTCGAGGGCTGTGAACCGTCGATCCCGACCACGATCCGGCGCGCCCGGCCGGGGGCGGGTTCGTTGCTGCCCATGGCCTACCACCTCCGGCGGGAACCTGCGTGCGGCAGGCTTCCGTGTCGTTGTCCCCGCTGTGTCTTGCCCCGGGCCGGTGTGACGCCCCGGTGTGCTGCCGGTGTGCTGCCGGGCCCGGGTGATGTCCGTGTGACGCCCCCTCCACCACGCTGCGCGCGTGCGCGCCCGGTGCGCCAGGGACGGGATGGCCGGGTCGGGTGGGGCGGTTGGGACGGGACGTCCTGATGGCGGACGCGTCGCTGGTTCCGGTGCCGTGTGGTGTTCGCAATGTTGCGGATCAGGGGCGGATGAGTGGTGAAGCCGTGCCGTAGGCTGACCGCTTCTGAATCGACCTCGGGGGGATCACTCATGCGCCGTGCCGCGGCCGTCGTCGCGCTGTTCGTCGGGCTGACCGCCGTCGCCGCCTGCGGGCCCGACGACCCCGCCCCGGCGCCGGCCGCCGCGCCCGGCACGACGACGGCCCCCGCCGGCCCGCCCACCACCCCGGGCGCTGCGCCGTCCGGCACCGGCGCCGGCGCCGGCCAGAACGCCGCGCCCCGGCCGGACGGCAGCATCACCGTCGCGTTCGCCGGGGACGTCCACTTCGAGGGCCGCACCGAGGCCCGGCTCGCCGTCCAGTCGCCCGACCAGGCCCTCGGCCCGCTCTCCAGGACGCTCGGCGACGCGGACCTGTCCGTCCTCAACCTGGAGACCGCGATCACCGGGCGCGGCGCCCCGGAGCCGAAGACCTACACCTTCCGCACCTCGCCCAAGGCGCTCTCGGTGCTCAAGGACTCCGGCGTCGACGTCGTCTCGATGGCCAACAACCACGCCGTGGACTTCGGCGCCGACGGCCTCACCGACACCCTCGCGGCCAAGGACTCCTCGCCGATCCCGGTCGTCGGCGTCGGGCGCAACGCCAAGGAGGCGTACGCCCCGTACGTCACCACCGTGCGCGGTGTGAAGGTCGCCGTCGTCGCCGCCAGCCAGGTCGAGGACCTCACCAACCAGAAGTGGCGGGCCGGCGCCGACAAGCCGGGCATCGCCTCCGCGCTCGACGTCCCCGCGCTGGTCAAGGCGGTCGAGGCGGCCAAGCGGCAGGCGCCCGTCGTCCTCGTCTACCTGCACTGGGGCGACGAGGGGAAGGCCTGCCCGACCGGCCCGCAGACCGCCATCGCCAAGAAGCTCGCCACCGCCGGCGCCACCGCCGTGGTCGGCACCCACGCGCACACCATGGTCGGCTCGGGCATGCTCGGCAACACGTACATCGGCTACGGCTTCGGCAACTTCCTCTGGTACGGCACCTCCAACTACGCCTTCTCCAACGAGACCGGCGTCACCACCCTCACCCTCACCGGCGACGGCAAGGTCACCGGCGAGGCCTTCACTCCGGCGACCATCGACGACAAGGGCGTCCCCGTCCCGGTCGCCGGCGCCACCGCCGAGGCGGCCCTCAAGCGCCGCGACGCCCTTCGCGGCTGCACCGGCCTCACCCCGGCCCCGGCAGCCGCGCAGCACTGACGCGGGCGCGCAGCGCTCAGGCGGCGGCGGCCCGCTTCGCCGACCTGGTCGTCGCCCTGCGCGGCGGCGCGGTGGTCGCCAGCGGGCCGCCGCGCGAGGTGGTCGACGCGCCGCTCGTGCGCGCGCTGTACGACATCGACAGCCACGAGCTCGCCGCCCCGGGCGACGGCGCGCCCGTGATCGTCCCGCGGGCGCCGTCGCGCTGACGGCGGGTCTTCGACGGTGGGTTCTCGACGGCGGGGTCCGCCCTGAGGGTCCGCTTCCCCTGGCAGCAGGCCCCGTTCACTCGTTCGACTGGTTTGGACTCCGGGGTCCGCGGAGCAGCCGCCCAGGCCGTCGTTTTGTCAGTACCCCTCGCTACGTTCCTCCCATCGCTGACCGACAGGTGAGGAGAACGTCCGTGGCATGGGTGGAGACAGGCGCGGGAGGCTACCGCGTCGCACTCGACGGGGAGGGCAAGGTGGTGTGCCGCAACGCGGCGGGCCGCGAGCTCAAGTCCCTTCCGTCGAAGCTCGGTGACGACCCGGTGGTCGCCCAGCTCCGGCAGCTCACCGAGTGGCTGGCCGCCCACGAGCGGCGCTGCCAGGAGGACGTCGAGCGCTGGATGGTGCGCTCGCTGCCGGTGCCCGCCGCCGTGCTCACCGCGGTCTGGGCGGACGAGGCCTGGCGGGCCGTCCTGCGCGACCTCGTGGTCACCGGGGCGGACGGCGCCGTCGCCGGCTTCCTGCGCGGTGCGGACGCCGAGCGCGGGCTCGGCCTGGTGGACCTGGACGGCGACACCGTGCGCCTGACCGACGGCGAGATCCTGATACCCCACCCCGTGCTGCTCCCGGACCTCGACGACCTGCGCGAGTTCGCCGTCGAACTCGGCGTCTCCCAGCGCGTCCAGCAGCTCTACCGCGAGGTCTGGCACCGGCCGGGCTCGCCCTCGTCCGGCACCGAGTCCTCGTCCGGCACCGAGGTCACGACCTACTCCGGCGGTCGCTACCGGGAGCTGCGCGAACTGCTCGGGCGCTGCGCCCGACTCGGCCACCGGGTGCGCGGCGGCTCCGCCGTCCAGCCGGTGGTGGAGGACGGGCGCACCGTCGAGGCCCGTGTCTGGGTGGGCGACTACTACGAGTACGACGCCTGCGAGACCGGCGCGCTCAGCTGGTCGGGCCCCGACGGCCGGGCCCTGCCGCTCGCCGAGGTCGGCCCGGTCGCCTGGTCCGAGGGCATGCGGATGGCCGCCGCACTGTACGCAGGCCGCACGATCGAAGGGGAGGACGCGGCATGACCGCCACCGCACCGCAGGCGAGCACCGCACCGCACACGAGCACCGCACAGCCGACGAGCACCGAGCGGCCCGACGGCGCCGAGCGCCACGAGAGCCTGCTCGACGCCGGGGCCGTGCTCCCGCCCGGCACCCTGCCCGGCGCGGGCCGCCCCGACAGCGCCGCCGACGTGCTCACCGCCCGCGCCTACACCCACCCCGCGCTCGACGGGCGCCGGATCGTCCGGCTGGTCCCCGGCGCGCTCGGCCCCGCCGAGGACCTCGCCGTCGAGTTCCTGGGGCTGGCCCCGGACGGCGCGCCCGCCGAGGTCGGCCAGGTGCGCCAGGAGGCGCTCGGCTTCCCCGCCTGGGCCCTGATCCACGACCCGGCCAACGGGCACCACGCACTCGCCCTGGTCAAGGAGATGGAACGGCTCGCCCGCCAGGCCCGGTCCAAGCCCGGCGCCGCCAAGGACGGGTTCGACGCGCTCGCCGTCCGGCTCGGCCGCGCCGTGCCGCACTTCCTGCCCACCTTCTGCGAGGAGGTCGGCCGGATCTTCCTCACCCACGGCAACCAGACCTACGCCGCCGCCTGGTTCGGCAAGGCCCGCGAGGCCGAGCGCACCCACGGCCTGGCGGTCGACGAGGAGCGGCTGCGCACCGTCTTCCTGGAGTTCGCCCTCGCGGGCGCACTCACCGTCAAGTCCCTGCGCCAGTACGTCAAGGAGCTCGCCGGGCGGCTCGACCCGCTGACCGCCTGGCAGCGCTTCCGCCAGCTCTGCACCGAGCGCTCCGCCGCCGGCATGGCCCCCTACGCCGGGGTCGCCGAGGACGCCCGCGCGCTGATCAAGGCCGCCGGGCTGGACCGCACCGAGCACGAGCAGGCGCTGCTCGCCGAACTACTGGCCGCCCCGGGCGTCAACCGGGCGCCCGCCGCGTTCTGGAAGTCCTGGCACGGCTCGCTGACCGAGCTCGGCAAGCGCGACGCCGCGGTCCGGGCCCGCCTGCTGGAGCTCACGCCCGATCCGGCCGGCTCCGACGCCGCCCCGAACGACACCGCCTGGCTCGGCCTGCTCGCCGAGACCGGGGCCGAGCAGCTGCTCACCGGCCCGCGCGCCGAGGGCGCCGAGCCCGCCGCCGCGTGGCTCCAGCGGTGGTGCCACCACCTGGGGCGCGGCTGGCGCTCCCGGCCCAGCTGCGCCGCCACCGTCGCCCTGGCCGGCCGGATGGCCGAGCGGCTGCGGGCCGACGGCGTCCCGGTGGACCTGTACACCGGTGTCCGCCGCAGCCTGACCCAACTCGACCTGCTGGACCGGCTGCTCGCCGACGGCGTGCCCGTCGCCGACCCGTCGGCCACCCACACGTTCGACCTCACCGGCTGGGTCGACCAGTGCGGCCCCGGCAGCGCAGGCCTCGCCGCCGTCGCCGCCGACCCGCGCTTCCGGCCCGCCCTGCGCGCCGCGACCCCGCCCGCCTGGGAAACCGCCGTCAAGCGGGGGGCGCCCGTCCGGCCGCTGCTGCGCCGGCTGTTCGGGGAGTGGGCCGAGCTGCGGGCCGAGGAGCTGACCGCCGCCCGTGGCCTGGCCGGCGCCGCCGACCTGGTGGGCGCGCTGACCCCGTACCGCGCCGCCATCCGGGCCGTCGCCCCGGCCGCCGCGGAGCGGATCGCCGGCCTCGACGTGGCCGCCCTGCTCGCCGGGGCGCTCGGCGCCGGCATCCTCGACGAACTCGGCTGGCCCGCCCTGGAGCAGGCCCTGGCCAAGCTCGCCGACCCGGCGGCCCCGCCGGACCGCGCCGCCGGCTCCGCCCTCCCCGCTGCGCCCGCTGCCGCCGTAGATCAGGACGCCGACCCGGCCTCCGGGGCGAACGACGCACCCGGCCTCGGCGCCGCACGCCTCACCGGCCTGAGCGTCGAGGACGCCTGGCCGCACCTGATCCTCGCCCGCCACGACCGGGTCCTCGTCGTCGGCCCGCAGGGCGTCGTGCTGGAGCACACCCTGCGCCTGCCCGCGCTGGAGAGCTGGAACCGGCCCCGGCTGCGCTTCGTCGACGGCGAACTCCTCGTCGTCTGGTACCAGGACGGAAAGCAGCAGGCCTACTGGTCCAGCCGTCCCGACGAGGTCGTCGAACTCGGCGGCCAGCGCATCGCCGGCTACCACTACGGCGAACGGGACCCGGAGGTCCCCTCCCTCCCGCTGCCCGGCGGCGGCCGCACCACCGGCGAACGCCCGCTGCACCCCGGCGACACCCGGATGCCCGCCGAGCACCGCGTCCTCGGCGACGGCACCGGCTACTGGACGCTGCACCACGGCCGGGGCGGCGCCGCCGTGCGCGAACTCGACCCGCGCACCGGCACCCTCGGTCGCGCCGCCGAACCGCCGGTGATCGCCGCCACCGCGGCCGCCGGCCCGCTGGACCCGGGCCGCAGCAGGCTGCTGCCGCTGCAGCCCGGCCTGGAGCAGACGCCGCTCGGCACCGACGGCACCGTGCTCGGCAGCTGGGTCCGGGTCGAGCCCGGACGCACCGTCACCACCGCCACCGCCGACGGGTCGACCATCGTCCTGCCGATCACCGGCCGCCACCCGGACAGCGTCCCGGTCGGCCGGCTCACCCTCCCCGGCCAGGCCCGCCCGGTCGTCACCGAGGCGCGCCGCGACGGCCTCGCCCTCACGCTGCCCGACCTGGCCGCCGACACCGACCGCACCACCGACCTGCGGCCCTGCCGCGCCGGAGACCTCTCCGCCGCCGGCACCGCGCTCGTCCCGCCGCTCGACCACTGGCACGCCCTGCGGCCCCGCGACGAGGCCGGCTCCCGCGTCCTGCGCACCGTCGGCACCGAGCAGGCCGCCCGCCTGATCGACGCCGCCTGGCCGACCGACAGTCGGCCGGTGCCCGAGGAGGAGCAGCGCTGGATCACCGTCCAGGGCGTCCGGCGCCCACTCGCCCGGTCCGGCGTCGCCCGTACCCTGCCGCTCCAGGCGGTCGGCGCCGTCCTGCCCGGCATCAGCCACCCGCTGCTGCTCGCCGGGGTCGCCGGGCTCGCCCGTGGCGCCGCCGACCTGCTGGCCCGGATCGCCCGGTTCCTCCCGCAGCCGGAGGCCGAGAGGCGCCCCGGGGCCGAGGCCGCCGAACACCGGCCCGAGCACGGCCGCGACCACGAACTGCGCGACGCCGTCGACACCCTGCTGCCCGACGTCGACGGCTTCGGCCCCGGCTGGGGCACCGCCGACCGGTGGCGGGTGCTCAACAACCTGCGCACCGTCACCGCCGTCCTCGCCGAGCCGCCCGCCGGCACCGGAGACGGCTGGAGCAGCCCGGCCACCGTCACCCTGCAGGGCGAGGCCGGCCACCACGGCTGGCTCCACCTGCTCGGCCGTCTGGACACCCTCGCCTTCGGCGTGGCCGCCCCGCTCACCGAACCGGCCCACCGCTCCAGCCTGGTCCTCCTCCTCGGCGAACTGACCAGGGGCGTCCTGGCCGACCGCGGCGCCACCCTGCGCGAGATCGTCCTCGCCGAACCCGCCGCCCGGGCCAACCGCAACCAGCCCGCCGTCCAGCGTCAGGGCCAGGTGCTGCGCCACGGCGACCGCACCGTCGTCATCCTCGGCCACCGGCAGCACCGCGACGACATGGAGCAGTGGCTCGCCGTCGACCACGACCCGAGCGGTGAGTTCGGCCCCGTCGCCCACTTCACCACCGTCGAGGAGCGCGGCACCGAGGAGCGGATCAGCGCCGCCTGGGTCGCCAAGTTCTGGCGGGTGGCCGCGCTGCGCGGCAGCGTCCGCTGGGAGCCCGCCCGCGCCGCCGCCTTCGGCGAACTCACCGGGATCGGCGCCGCCCGCGCCGCCCTGCTGCTCAGCCCGCCGCCCACGCTCTTCGAGTGGTACGGCACCGTCCTGCCCGCCGACCGGCTCGCCGAGTACGGCCTCAAGCCCGCCGAGGCCAAGGCCGCCCGCGACTGGCTGCGCGGACACGACCGGGCCGCCCTCGCCGCCGTCTGGAGCGCCCTGCTGCCCGCCGACCCGAAGGCCTTCTGGACCGAGGGCCCGGACCTCGACGCGGGGGCCGCCGCCTGGATCCGGCACTTCGGACGGCTCGTCACCCTCCCCGAGGCCGCCCAGGCCACCGTCAAGGGCGTGCGGATCGAGAACATCGAGGCGGTGCTCAACCCGGCACAGACCCCCTGGCTGACCCGCACCACCGGCTTCCGGCTCACCGACGACGGCCGGGCCACGGCCCAGCTGGTCGCCGAGGACCCGGCCGCGGCACCCGACTCCGGCGACCTCGGGCGCACCCTCGACGCCCTGCGCTGGCTCGCCTACCACCTGCCCGCCGACAGCCCGCTGCGCCCGCTGCTGCCCTCAGCCGCCGCCGCGCTGCGCAGCCGCCTCGCCGACCCCGGCCTGCTGCTCGACTTCCACCTCGTCCACACCGCCAAGGGCACCTCGATGTCGGCCGTGCTGCGCACCCACTTCGGCCTGCCGGCCGAGGGCGGAGCCGACCCGGACGGACTGGTCCGCTGCGGCCCGGCCCTCGTCCTGACGCCCTACCACGCCGAGTTCGAGCGGATCTGGCTGCGCCCGGCCGGGCTCACCGGCCCCGACGACCCGGTGCTCGACCTGCTCAGCGGGCTGGGCGAGAGCTACTGGCTGACCTCCGAGCGGGCCGCCATCGAGGCCGTCCTGCGCGGCGAGGCGGAGCACCTGGCCGCCTCCGGCTCCATCCCCGCCTCCGCAGACACCGACGCGGACGCTGACACGGACACCGCCGCCGACGCTGCCGATGCCGCCGCCGCGGCCACCGGAGAGCAGACCTGGCTGCAGCATCCGCAGCACACCGTCCCCGACCTGGTGGCCGAGGTGGCCCGGACGCACGGCCTCGGCGAGGACGCCGCCGTGCTCTACCTCCAACTGCTCGCCCTGCCCGACCCCACCGACCGCAACGTCGCCCGCTGGACGGGCTGGAAGCCCGCCCGGCTCAAGCGCGCCCGCGCCGAACTCGCCGCCACCGCCCTGGTGCTGGAGGCCAAACGCGCTCGGGCGGGCCGCAGCCTCTTCCTGCCCGGCGGCTGGCAGGAGGCCAAGTCACCCGCCCTTCCTGCCGAGACCTGGAAGGCCGGCCTGTACGAACTGCCCACCCACCAGGTCTCGCTGCCGCACCTGCCCGTTCCGGAGCTGTTCGCCCGGACCTGGCAGCGGATCCTCGACGGCGACACCCCCGGCTACGAAGAGCTCCAGACCAGCAAGCGCAGGAAGGCCCGCCGATGAGCACCGCCACCACCGCCCCCGACCGGGCCGACACCGCCACCGCGACCCGGCAGATCATCCCGCCCGAGGAGAAGTACGCCGCGGAGCTGGAGTTCCTGGCCGCGCACGACACCGGCCCGCGCCCACCCGGCTGGCGGCTCACCCCGCGTGCCGTCGTCACCTTCGTCATGGGCAGCGACGGCGAGAAGCTCAAGGCCGGCCGCCGGAGCCTCGCCGTCGAGCAGAAGTTCGTCGGCGAGCGCGCCCTCGTCGAACGCTGCGTCGTCACCCTCGCCGGGGAGCGCGGCCTGCTGCTGGTCGGCGAGCCCGGCACCGCCAAGTCCATGCTCTCCGAGCTGCTCGCCGCCGCCGTCTGCGGCACCAGCGCGCTCACCGTCCAGGGCACCGCCGGCACCACCGAGGACCAGCTCAAGTACGGCTGGAACTACGCCCTCCTGCTCGCCAAGGGGCCCAGCCGGGAGGCCCTCGTGCCCTCCCCGGTGCTCACCGCGATGACCACCGGAGCGGTCGCCCGCGTCGAGGAGGTGACCCGCTGCCTGCCCGAGGTGCAGGACGCGCTGGTCTCCCTGCTCTCCGAACGGCGGGTCGCGGTACCCGAGTTGGCCGGCACCCCGGACGGGCAGCTGCACGCGGCCGCCGGCTTCACCCTGATCGCCACCGCCAACCTGCGGGACAAGGGCGTCAGCGAGATGTCCGCGGCGCTCAAGCGGCGGTTCAACTTCGAGACGGTCGGCCCGATCGCCAGCCTGGCCGCCGAGGTCGAACTGGTCCGCCGCCAGTCCACCGCCGCCGTGGCCCGCGCCGGAGCCCCCTACGCGGTGGACGACGCCGTCCTGGAGGCCCTGGTCACCGCCTTCCGCGACCTGCGCACCGGCCGCTCCACCGAGGGCTGGGACGTCGAGCGTCCGTCCACCGTGATGAGCACAGCCGAAGCCGTCTCGGTCGCCACCGCGCTCGGCGTCTCCGCCGCCTACCTGCCCGACGGCGGAGACCTGCTCGGCCGCCTCCCCGGCCAGCTCATCGGCGTCGTCCGCAAGGACGACCCGGCCGACGCGGCCCGGCTGCTCGGCTACTGGGACGGCCCGGTCCGTCGCCGTGCCGAACAGGGCGCCGCCACCTGGCGCACCCTGTGGGACCTCCGCCCGGCACTGGAGGCGTGAGGCGATGAGCAGCGCGGTGAAGCCCGCCCCGGCGGGCCCCTCCCACCCGGACGACGGGCGCCTGGACGACGGGCACCTGGACGACCCGCGCCGGGCCGTCCAGGCCGAGGTCGACCGGCTGGCCGGCACCGACCGGCCCGGGCCCTACCTGATCGGCGTGCGGCACCACGCACCGTCGCTCAGCGCGGTCCTCCCCGCGCTGCTCGACGCCGCCAAGCCCGAGGTGGTGCTGGTCGAACTCCCCGCCGAGTTCCAGCCCTGGCTCGGCTGGCTGGCGGACGAGGCCACCGAAGCCCCGGTCGCCCTCGCGGCCGCCCCGGCCGGTCCCGACGACGGCCCGGCCGGCGGTCCCGGTCCCGGGCGGCTCGCCTTCTACCCGTTCGCCGACTTCTCCCCGGAACTGGTCGCCCTGCGCTGGGCACGGCGCAACGGCGTCGAGGCGCTCGCCTGCGACCTCCCGCTCGCCCACCGCGTCGCGCCTGGCGACGGAGACCGGCACGCCGCCGACACCCCCGGCGTCGCCGACGCGCTGCGCCGACGCCTCACCGGGCGCGGCTCCGACGACGACCTGTGGGACCGCCTCGTCGAGACCGCCGCCCCCGGCTCCGCCCCCGACGCCGTCCGGCGCGCCGCACTGCTGGTCGGCTGGGCGCTGCGCCGCGACGCCGAGACCGGCCCCGGCGTCGATCCGTACGACCTGCGGCGCGAAGCCTGGATGCGCGCCCGGATCCGGGCCGCGGCGGCCGGCGGACGGCGGGTCGCCGCCGTCGTCGGCGCCTTCCACGCGCCCGCCCTGCTCGACGGCCCCGCCGCCACCGACGAACCGCCGCACCCGGACCACCCCGGACACGTCCTCTCCCTGATCCCCTACACCTACCCGCTGCTCGACGCCCGCTCCGGCTACCCGGCGGGCATCCGCGACCCCGAATGGCAGCACACCGTCCTCGACGCCGGCGGCGACCCGGACCAGCTGACCCGGGCACTCACCACCACCGCCGTCCGGATCTGCGAGGCCCTGCGCAGCCAGGACCACCCCTCCGGCCCGGCCGACGCCCGCGAGATCGTCCGCCTCGCCGGCGACCTCGCCCGCCTCCGCGGCCACGCCGCACCCGGCCGCGGCGAACTCGTCGAAGCCGTCCAGACCGTCCTCGCCCAAGGCGAACCCCTCGGCCGCGGTCGGGTCGTCGCCCGCGCCCTCGAACGCGTCCTGATCGGCACCCGCACCGGCCGCGCCACCCCCGCGGCCCCGCGCAGCGGGCTCGCCCCCGCCGCCGAAACCCTCCTCGCCGACCTCGGCCTGCCCGACCCCGCCGACCCCGGCCCACGCGAACTCCGCCTCGCCCCGCTGCGCACCCCCCTCGACCGCCGCCGCGAGATCCTCCTCCAACGCCTCGCGGCCTGCGACGTCCCCTACGCCGACCCCGTCACCACCACCGGCGCCGGCGGCACCGAAGCCCTCGGCACCCGCTGGCGCCTCCACTGGACCCCGGCCACCGCCGCCATGCTCACCGTCGCCGGCACCCGCGGCGTCACCCCCGCGCAGGCCGCCGAAGGCGCCCTGCGCGAACGCCTCCGCCGCGAACACCAGGTCGACGGCCCCACCGCCCGCGAGGTCCTCCAGGGCCTCGCCGACGCGGCCGCCTGCGGCCTCCCGGGCCTCGTCGACACCCGCCTCGCCCAACTCGCCACCGTCCTCCCGTCCTCCGGCACCCTCCCCGAACTCCTCGACGCCCTGGCCCTCCTCGACCGCCTCACCGCCGGCCACATCCCGGGCTACACCCCCACCCCTGGCGGCGCCCCCGGTGCGGCGGGCATTCCCGGCGAGCCGACGTCTCACCACCTCGCTGCGCCCACAGCCTTCGGCGTCCCCGAACCATCGCCCACCCCTAGGGGGCTCGCTGTCGAGCCTGGTGCGGATCGGCTGGGTGCGGTGGGCGAGTTGCTGACCGTGGCGGCTGTGCGGCAGCTGGAGGGCTTGGGCGGGTCGGACGATCCGGCGGATGCGCGGGCGCTGGTGGAGTTGGCGCGGCGGGCGGATCCGGACGGTGGACTGCGGTTGGGGCACGCCCTGGCCGAACTCGCTGACCGGGGAAGTCCGTTGGTGCGCGGCGCGGCCGGGGCGGTGCGGGTGCTGCTGGGCCGGGAGCGGGCGGAGGTGTTGGGCGGGCGGACGGCCTCGTGGGTGGACGGCGCGACCGGCCCGGAGGCGCGGCATGCGCTCGGGCGCGGGCTGGTCGGTCTGCTGACGGCGGCGGAGGGGCTGTTCGCCACCGCGCCGGAGGCGCTGGACCCGCTGCTGGAGCGGGTCACGTCGCTGCCGGACTCCGCCTTTCTGGACCGGCTGCCGGCACTGCGCGGTGGCTTCGACTCGCTCAGCCCGGCGGCCCGGGACCGGTTGCTGGTCCTGGTCGAGGAACGCCTGGGCACCCGGCTCTCCGGCCTGCCCGAGGAGGTTCCGCCCGCCGTGCTGGCCGGCTGGGTCCGCGCCGATCTGGCCGCCCGCGCGGCGCTGGCCCGGCGCGGCCTGCTGCCGCCGGTGGCCGGGGTCCCGGAGCCGGCCGTCGGCGCGCCCGGACCACCACACCGCAGCGGGTCCCTCCCGGCCTCGCCCGGCGCCCCGCAGGCGCACGCCCTGGCCCCGGCCGAGCGCTGGCGGTTGCTCCTCGGCCGCCCCGGCAGCGGGGTCCTGAGCGGTCGCGGCGCCCGACTCGCCACCGCCCTCGACGAGTTGTACGGCAGCGGGCGCGGCGAGGGCTCCGGCCCGGGCCTGGACGGGCGGACCGGACGAGGTGGTCGGGGCGGACGCGAGGCGCCCTATCCGGGGGTGCGCGAGTGGGCCGAGGAGTTGTCGGCGCTGTTCGGGCCGGGCGTTCGGGAGGAGGTGCTGGCGGCCGCCGTGGCGCAGGGCCGGACGGACGTCCTGGAGGCGATCGAGCCGGGCGCCGTCCGCCCGTCGGTTGATCTGCTGCGCACGGTGCTCGAGCATGCGGGCGGCCTGCCCGAGGCGCGGGTGGCCCGGCTGCGTCCGCTGGTGCGGCGGCTGGTGGACGAGCTGACGCGCGAGTTGGCGACCAGGCTGCGCCCGGCGCTGACCGGGATCAGCGTGCCGCGCCCGACGCGTCGACCGGGTGGCGGGCTGGACCTGGACCGGACGATCCGGGCCAACCTCGCCACCGCCCGCCCGTCGGGGGACGGCGGCACGATCATCGTGCCGGAGCGTCCGGTGTTCCGGACCAGGGCCCGGCAGGCGGCCGACTGGCGGCTGATCCTGGTCGTGGACGTCTCCGGGTCGATGGAGGCGTCCACGGTCTGGGCGGCGCTGACGGCGTCGATCCTGGCCGGGGTGCCCTCGCTCAGCACCCACTTCGTGGCGTTCTCCACCGAGATCGTCGATCTGACCGAGCGGGTGGAGGATCCGCTGAGCCTGCTGTTGGAGGTGCGGATCGGCGGCGGCACCAGCATCGCGAGCGGGCTGCGGTACGCGCGGAAGCTGGTGACGGTGCCGTCCCGGACGCTGGTCGCGGTGATCAGCGACTTCGAGGAGGGCGGACCGGTGGGCGGGCTGCTGGCCCAGACCCGGGCGCTGGTGGACTCCGGCGTGCACCTGCTCGGCTGTGCGGCGCTGGACGACACGGGGACGGCCCGTTACTCGAAGGCGGTCGCGGGCCAACTGGTCGCGGCCGGCATGCCCGTGGCGGCGTTGAGTCCGTTGGAACTGGCCCGCTGGGTGGGGGAGAAGGTGCGATGAGCGTGGCGGAGCGGACGAGCGGCTGGCCGACGGTTCGGCCGGAGGTGGTCGCCGAGGTGGTGGCCGGGCTGAGCGCCCGGTTGCAGAAGCGGCTGGACGGCGCGGCGGCGAAGCTGGCGGAGCGGCCGGTGACCCGCAGC
Organism: Kitasatospora sp. NPDC087314; assembly: GCF_044744365.1. NCBI lineage: Bacteria > Bacillati > Actinomycetota > Actinomycetes > Kitasatosporales > Streptomycetaceae > Kitasatospora > Kitasatospora sp. NPDC087314. The sequence continues at coordinate 448,878 of NZ_JBIUYE010000002.1, read as the reverse complement.
GGTGACGAGTGGCGGGTGGAGGTGGACGAGGAGACGGTGCTCGTGCTGCACGCCCCGGGCGGGGTGGTCGCGGAGGCAGCCGACGTGCGCTGCGGCTGCCTGCTCGCCCCGGCCTGCGTGCACCGGGCCGCCGTGGTCACGCTCTGCCCGTTGGCCGACCCGGTCGAGGAGCCCGCTACGGCCGAGCCACCCGAGCGAGCCGAGCCGATCGGCCCGGCCAAGACGGCCAAGCAGCCAGACCAGCCCGAGCCCGCGCTCACCGCGTTCGAACTGGCGGCGGCCCGCCACCTCCACCGGGCCGGGTGCGCGATCCTGGCCGCCGGGGTGAGCGGGGCGGGGGCCGTCGCGCAGGCCGAGCTGCTGCGGGCGGCCCACCGGGCGCGGCTGGCAGGGCTGTACCGCCCGGCCGCAGCGGCGGTCGCCGTGGTGACGCGGGTGCGCGCGGCCCGTTCAGGGGCGCCGGACCACCGACTGGCGGACCTGGTGGCCGGTCTGCGCGACCTGCTGGACCTCACCACCGCCCTGACCACCGGCTTCGGCCCCGTCGCCGGACTGCGCGGCACCGCCCGCCAGGTGTACGGCGAGGAGGGCGGGCTGCGGCTGTACGGACTGTTCGCAGAACCGGTGCTCACGGCCACCCACGCGGGGGTGGTGAGCTGGGCGGTGGACGCGGACGGCCGGCTCAGCACGGTGGCCGAGGTGATGCCGCACGGGGACGCGGCAGCCTCCGCCCCGCAGGCGGTCGGGGCGGGCAACCGGACGGTCCGGCTGGGCGAGGCCCCGCTCAGCCACCGGGAGTTCAGTCGCGCCGGGCTGGCCGTGCAGGGCGCCACCCGATCCGCCGTCGGGCGGCTGGGCGCCGGCGCCTCCGTCCGGGCGGTCCGGGCGGCGGGCGCGGCGTGGACGGCGGAGCCGCCGGCCGCGCTCTGGGCCGAACCGGCGGCCGCCCAGGTGGCGCGGGCGCTCGCGGCGGAGTCGCTGCCGTACGAGAGTCGCCCGGCCGGGAGCGATCTGCTGTTCCTGGACGTCACCCTGCTGGGCCCGGCCCCGGTCGGCCAGGGCGGGGCGCCACAGCTGCTGGCGCGCTGCGCGGGCGGCGTCGGTACCAGCGCCGGTAGCGGCGACGGCGCTCTGGTGGTGGCCCTGCGGGCGGGGCACGAGCACCCGGGGCTGGCCTTCCGGGCGAACCTCGCGCTGCTCGCCACCGCGCCCGGCCTGCGGCTACGGGTGATCGGCCGCCTGGAGCGCTCGGACCGTCCCGAGCTTCGCCTGCTCGCGATCGGCACACCCCCGGAGTCCCTGGAGGATCCCGGGACCGCTGGCCCCGGAGCCCCCGGTCCCGCCGGACTCCCCGCGCTCGTCGTCCCCGCAGACCGGGCCGGCCGGATCAACCTCGGCCTCGAACGCCTCCAGACCGCCGACCTCCAGACCACCAGCCCGGCCAGCACCAGCCCCGGGGCCACCGTGCCCGTCGGTGTCCCACCCACCGACGCCGCCCCCGGCCTCCCGGCCACGGTGCCGTACGGCCCTCCGGCCCACGTGCTCGGCCGCCGGGTCGAGCAGACGGTCACCACCGGGCGCTACGCCCTGGCCCCGGGGGCGGCCACGGCGGCCGCCGACCGGAGCCTGCTGCGCGTCGCAGGGCTGGCGACGGCGGCCGAGCTGCTCGACACCCTGCGGGCCGCCGCGGTCGACCAGCGCCGCGACGTGTTCGGCCGGGTCGTCCCGGACGACCACGAGGCCTTCGCCGGGGCCTGGCTGGCGGCCGCCTGCTACACCGAGGAGCTGGCCACCGCGCTCTGTTCCGCCGCCTGGGCCGGGGAGGATGGATAGCCGGGGAGGTCAGGCCGGCCCGTCCGGGCTGCCCGGATCAGCCGGGCGCCCCGCTCACGCAAGGGTGCCGCCGGACGGCGAGAAGGTGCCGCCGAGCGACACCGAGCCTGTCTGGGAGGGGGTGGCCAGGCGTTCACGTCCCAGGCCTTGTGGACCATCCCGTGGTCCTTGCCCGGCCAGAGGAGGCCGATCCGGCCACCAACCTGGCACAGCACGGCCGCCGCCACCTCCCAACGGATACGAACGACCCGGCAGAGGGGCCGATCCGGCGGCGAGGTACAAGGAAAATTAGTTGCACAGACAGGTAATCCGCGCCGACTGGCATACTTGTCTGACGAGGGACATTGCGGGACGCGCAGGGAAGACGGAACGCGCAGGGAAACGGAAGGGAAGGCGAGCGATGGGGATCCGCGACGACGCGGCCGAGATCCGGGCCCGTGGCTGGCGAACTCTGGCCGCGCTGCACGGGCTGATCGACACGGCGCTGGAGAAGGCGCTGCAGGCGGAGCACCGGCTCTCGGTGGTCGAGTACACGGTGCTGGACGCGCTGTCACGGCAGGACGGGTGGCACATGCGGATGCAGCAGCTGGCCCGCGCCGCGGCGCTGAGCAGCAGCGCGACGACCCGCCTGGTGACCCGCCTGGAGGATCGCGGGCTGCTCAGCCGCTACCTCTGCGCCGACGACCGGCGCGGGATCTACACCGAGCTGACGCCGGAGGGCCGCACCCTGCTGGCGGCCGCCCGCCCGGTGCACGACGCCACCCTGGAGGCGACCCTGGCGCAGGCCGCGGAGGTCCCGGAGCTGGCGCCGCTGGTGCACGCCCTCGCCGGACTCGACGAACCGGCCGACCACACGGACCCGGCCGACCACGCCGACCGCACCCCGGTCACCGCCTGACCGTCCGCGCCTGCCGGACCGTCCGCGAGGCCGAACCCCGCGCCCTCACCGCCGCCCGGCGGACAGGGCGTTGCGGTGCACCTGGTCGAGCAGGGCGAGCAGCAGTTCCTTGCTGGACGCCCGCTCCCGCACGTCGCAGAGCACGACCGGGACGTCCGGCCCGAGGTCGAGGGCGCGCCGGACGGCTTCGGGGCTGGCGTCGCGGCGGCCGTGGAAGCAGTTGACGCCGATCGCGAACGGGATGCCGCGCTGCTCGAAGAAGTCCACGGCGGCGAAGCTGGATTCGAGCCGCCGGGTGTCGGCGAGGACGATCGCCCCGAGGGCGCCGAGGGCGAGGTCGTCCCACATGAACCAGAACCGGAACTGCCCGGGCGTGCCGAACAGGTAGAGCACCAGGTCCTCGCGGACGGTGATCCGCCCGAAGTCCATCGCCACGGTGGTGGTGGACTTGCCCTGGACGCCGTCGAGGTTGTCGACCCCGATGCTGGCGCGGGTCATCCGCTCCTCGGTCTGCAGCGGTTCGATCTCGCTGACCGAGCCGACCATGGTGGTCTTCCCGACGCCGAAGCCGCCGGCGACGAGGATCTTGACCGCGCCCGGCACCAGGCTCTGGGTCGTCAATTCGGGTCTCCTGGAGTGGGACTGAGAGATGCGGGGCGGGCCGGGGCCCCGCCGGGTCAGAGCCGGCGGACGCCCTCGATCACGGCCTGGATCAGCGAGATGTCCGGTGCCTCGGCGAGTTGGACCGGGGCGCGGGTGAGGATCAGCCGGGCCTCGGCCAGGTCGTCGAGCAGGACCTTGACGACGCTGACCGGCAGGTCGAGGGTGGCCGCGATCTCGGCGACGGCCAGCGGGCGCTCGCGGCACAGGTCGATGATCGCGGCCGGTTCGGGCGTGAGCCGGCTGGTGTCGGTGCGCGGGTCGGCGGTGACCACGAGGGTGATCAGCGCGAAGCCGTCACGGACCGGGCCGGTGCGCCCGTTGGTGATCGCGTAAGGGCGGACCAGATGGCCTGCGTCCTTGTCGTAGAACCAGGCCTCGTCGGCGTCGGCGGTCACGCACCGCCACCCGCGCCGACCTGGCCGGCGTCGCTGCGCGGCGCCGCGGTGAGGTACTGGCCGACCTGCTTGACCAGCACGTTGATCTCGTACGCCATCAGGCCGGCGTCCACCTGCTCGCTGGTGAGGACGGCGAGCCGGGCGCCCTGCCCGGCGGTGGTGACGAACAGGAACAGCTGGTCCATCTCGACCACGGTCTGCCGGACCCGCCCGCCGTTGAACCGGTGTCCGGCGCCGCGGGCGAGGCTCTGCAGTCCGGAGGCGACGGCGGAGAGGTGCTCGGCGTCGGCCCGGTCCAGTCCCTGGGACATACCGACCAGCAGGCCGTCCTCCGAGAGGACGATGGCGTGCCGGGTCTCGGGTACCCGGGCCACCAGCTGGTCCAGCAGCCAGTTGAGGTCGCGCGGGGTGTCGGTGTGCTGCGTCATCACTGCTGTTCCTTGGCTTCCTGAACGGCGGAGGCGTCCCGGACGGCGGAAGGCGCGGCCGGGGCGTGGGGCGCGGCGGGCGCCTGGGGGGTGGTGGGCGTGATCGGCGCGTAGGGGTCGGGGTCGGCCGCGCGGGCCGTCCGGGTGCCGCGCTGGATGGCGGCCATGGTGGCGCGGGAGCGCTGCGGTGACGGATCGTCGGCCTCAGGGGCGCCGTGCCGCGGGCCGGACTGGGGCACGGACTGGGGCCCGGTCCGGGCGGGGTGGCCGACCACGGGGGGCAGCATGACGCCGGGGGCGTTGGCCTCGCGGAGCTGCTCGGCGAGGCTGGCGTTGCGGACCCGCTGCGGCAGGACCCGCGGGGTGCGCAGTTCGCCGTCCGAGCCGTGTTCCAAGCGCTTCTCCTGGGCGCGGTCGGCGCAGGCGCCGTCGAGGGGCACGGCCGCGGGCTCGACCACCGAGTCCGCCGCGCGCCCGTCCCCAGTACGCCCGTCCACGGCGTGCCCGTCCGCCGACGGCTCGCCGACCGGGAGGTCGTACGGGCGCGGAAGGACGGGCCGGGGGACGACCACGGCACCGGGCAGGCCGGGGATCTCGGCGCCGACCGGCAGACCGCCGTTGGTCGGAGCGGGGGTGGCGCCCAGGGAGTACTGGGCGAGCAGCTTACCGGTGATCACACCGCCGTCACCCACACCGTCACCCACACCGTCACCCACACCGGACCCCGCAGGAACCCCAGGCACCGAAGGCGCACCCGCCCCATCGGCCGCACCAGGCGCGGCCCCGGGCACCGGAGCCCCCGGCCCCCCACCCAGCAGCCCGCCGAGGACCCCGGCCAGCGCGCCCGACAGCTCCCCGCCCGCACCGCCGAGGTCGCCGCCCGCCGTCGGCAGCGGCTCGGGGACCGGGGTCCGGGTGACCCGCGCGCCGGACGGCAGCCCGGAGACCGCGGCCGGCTGCTCGGCCTGTTCCAGCAGCACGGACGGCACCAGCACCACGGCCCGGGTGCCGCCGTACGGCGAGGGCCGCAGGGTGACCTGGATGTCGTGCCGGGCGGCCAGCCGCGCGACGACGAACAGGCCCAGCCGCAGGTCGTCGCCGAGGGCGGAGACGTCCAGCTCGGGCGGGTTGGCCAGGTAGTCGTTGAGCCGCTCGTACTCCTCCTCGGTCATGCCGAGGCCGCGGTCCTCGACCTCGACCGCCAGGCCCTTGGGGACCTCCTGCGCGGAGACCTGCACCTGGGTGTACGGCGGGGAGAAGGTGGTGCCGTTCTCGATGAGTTCGGCGATCAGGTGGATGACGTCGGCGACGGCCTGTCCGCTGAGCGAGGCGCGCGGCACGCCCTGGACGACGACCCGGGCGTAGTTCTCGGTCTCGGAGACGGCGCTGCGCAGCACGTTGACCACGGGCACGGCGTTGCGCCAGCGCCGGGCGGGCAGGGCGCCGCCGAGGATGACGAGGTTCTCGGCGTTGCGCCGCATCCGGGTCGCGAGGTGGTCGACCGCGAACAGCTCGCGCAGCAGCTCGGGTTCCTCGTGCTCGCGCTCCAGGGCGTCGAGCATGCTGATCTGCCGGTGGATCAGGATCTGGGTGCGGCGGGCGATGTTGAGGAAGACCTTCTTCGTCCCCTCGCGGCCCTGGGCCTGGTGGACGATGGCGGCGACGGCGGCCTGGCGGACGGCGGCGAGGCCGTCGGCGGTCTGCTGGACCTCGTCGCCGGCCCGCCGGGGCGGCGACCAGGCGGGCGGGGTGGGCACCGGCTCCCCGGCGCGCAGCCGTCCGACGACCTCGGGGATCTCGTCCTGGGCGAGCGCGAGGGTGTCGGTGCGCAGCACGGAGAGGCGGGTGGACAGGGCCCGGGCGGCCCGGATGCCGCGGACCAGGCTGACCAGCAGGACCAGGGCGACGACGGAGCTGCCGGCGATCAGGGCGGTGCGGTGTCCGGCGTCGCGCAGCAGGTAGGCGGCGTAGCCCCAGGCGGCGGCGAGGCCCAGGCTGGGAACCAGCACGAGGGCGAGGAGCGAGCTGCGGAGCGAGCCGGACCGGCCGGCGCGGTGGCCCGTGCGGGGGGCCGATATGCCTGGCATCTGATTCCTCGTTGCAGGGCCGAGTCGCTGGGCCGAACGGCGGTTGGGCCTGTCCGTGGTCCGGCCGGGGCTTCAGGGCGCCACGGCCGGGGTGGCCGGACGGGGTGACGCGGTGTCATCGTCCGGACGGGGGTGCAGCACGGCCGCCGACGGCAGGAACGCTATCAGCCCCAGGCGCCCTCGTCGCAACATCAACTGACGATGTGTGAGCGACTGATGGCGGTGGTGGAGAGTCGCGGACGGATCGTCAGTCGTCGGATCGTCGCAGCTCACGTCGGCCGGGGGGAGTGCCCCGGACAGCTCTCCGGGGGGCAGGGGAGTCTCCCGGAGAGCCGTCAGGAACAGGTCAAGCCGCTTATGCTGGAGGCTTCGACGCCGTCCGGCCGGTCGGGTCCGTCGGTTCGCCAGGCCGGTTTGCCGATGCGTCGGTTCGCCAAGCCGGTTTGCCGATGTGCCGGTTCGCGCCGACGTGCCACGGGTCCAGTCCGTCGGGCGCGTCGGTTCAACCCGCCAGCGGTATCGGCACCACCTGCCCGCCCCCCACGACCTGCAACTCCATCGCGGCCTCCCGCTGGGCCAGTTCGGTCCACGCCCAGCTCGCCAGGTCGGACAGCTCCGCCGACCACTGCTTGCCGTAGGTGCCGCAGGCGACCTGGCCGAGCCGCAGCCGCTGGACGTCCGAGGTCCCGGCCGGCGGGTAGACGTGGGTGGCGTCGCGCAGGTAGCGCTCGATGCTGAACTCGGCCTGCAGGCCCCGGGCAGCGTGGATCTCCATGGCGTTGCGCGCAGAGTCCAGCGCGTACTCGGTGTTGATGAGCTTGGCGTTCATCAGCTCGGCGTCGCAGGCCCTGCCGTGGTCGAGCAGGTACGAGGCGTGGTAGGCGGCCAGCTTCGCCGTCATCAGCCGCGACTGCATCTCGCCCAGTTTCAGGGCGATGTTGGGCAGTTGGTTGAGTGGCCTGCCGTAGAGCACCCGCTCCTCCGCGAAGCGCGCGGTGTCCGCGACGATCGCGGTGTGGATGCCGAGCGCGACGGCGGCGAGGTTGAGCCGGCCGTACAGGGTGGAGGAGGAGTAGGCGACGTCCAGGCCCTGGCCCTCCAGGCCCAGCCGGTTGGCGACCGGGATGCGGCAGTCCTCGAAGACGATCTCGCCGAAGCTGAAGCCGTGCAGGCCGCTCTGCGAACCGAGTTCCCCGGCGCGAAAGCCGGGGCGGTCGCTCTCGACCAGGAACGCGGACAGGCCCCGGCTGCCCTCTCCGGTGCGGAGGATCACCCCGTGCACGTCGCCGATGTGGGAGTTGCCGACGAACCACTTGCGGCCGTCGAGCACGTACTCGTCGCCCTCGCGACGGGCGGTGCCGGACATCCCGAGCACGTGGCCGCCCGACTCCGGCTCGGTGACGGCGATCGTCGGCAGCGCCGCACCGGAGGCGAACTTCGGTAGCCAGTACCGCCGTTGGACGTTCGAGCCGAAGTGGATGACCTTGGCGACACCGAGCTGCGAGGCCTGCGCCACCGCGCCCATGGCACCGCTGACCCGGGCGAGCTCCTCCACGATGACGGTCTTGGCGAGGTGCCCCAGCCCCATTCCGCCGAATTCGCGCGGAATGGTCACGCCGATCCATCCCCGTCGGGCGATCTCCCTCGACAGTTCGACCTCGACGTTCCGTTCGGCCTCCATCCTGGCCACGTGCGGACGTACCTCCTTCTCCGCGAACTCACGGACCTCCGCTCGGAGACTCTCGTGGCGCTCGTCGGTGAAGTAGTCCATCGCCATGCTGGGGTCCTCTCGTGTCAGGGGTGTGCCGTGCCTCCGTCCGCGCCGTCGAAGCCGCTTCGGCCGCCCCCGAGGGTGAGTGGGGTGTGGAGGTGGTGGTGGCCGACTGCCCCTTTGCGATCGGGGCAAGCGGAACTCGGGGCGGTTTTCCCGGGGTTGGGAATACCGTCCGTGTCTTCGGCAGGGCTCATTGTCATATGGGTCTCCTGTGCTGACCCAGAGTCGATCTTCGATTGGCGGAAATCGGCCCGTCCTTACGCTGAGGTGTTTGGCCGTGACGCCGAGTGGGGAGTGATCCTCCCCACCGCGACAACCTGCTGAGCGGCCGCTCACATGCGGCTTTGACTGTTCATCAGCAAAGGTGACGAACCGGACCGAGCGAGCCGAAGCGCCCTGATGTCTGATTACATGTGCGCCATGACTGATGTGATGAGCACTCAAGGCCAGTTCCCGGGTGCCCCCGGGGAGTCCGAGCGGACCCGCAGGCTGCGCAGCCTCGGTCTCAACGAACCGTCCGCGGACGAGGCCTTCGACCGCTTCGCCCACCTGGCCGCCAGCATCACCCGCGCTCCCATCGCGATGGTCAACTTCATCAACGACGAGCGCCAGATGTTCCGGGGGCTCTACATTCCGCCAAACTCGAGCGACGTCGCGTCCGAAGAAGGCGCTTCCTGGGCCGATCGGGGCATCGCCTTCGACCTTCCGACCCGTCAGATGCCGCTGAGTCACGGCTTCTGCCCGCACGTCGTCGCCCAGCGCTCCCCCCTCGCGCTCGACGACATCCTCGCCTACCCCCGGTTCTCCGGAAACCCGGTCGTCGACGAACTGGGCGTGCGGGCCTACCTCGGCGCCCCACTCGTCGACGACACCAAAACCGTCATCGGCACCGTCTGCGTCCTCGACCGGGAACCCCGGCAGTGGGGGCGCGAGCGGCTGCGCGACATCCAGCACCTCGCCGAGGCGCTGCTCTCCGAGATCCGGCTGCGCGACAACCTGCTCGCCCAGCAGCAGGAGATGTTCGCCGCCTTCGACGGCTCCCCGTTCCCCATCATGCTCACCGATGGCCCCGGCCAGGAGATCCGCTACGCGAACGCCCAGCACGCCGACACCTTCGGGGCCCCGGCGGCGTACGGGGCGATCGGCGCGGCCTACCCGCAGCTCGGCGCGGCAGGACTCCAGCAGGCCGTCGTGGAGGCCTACCACACCGGGCGCAGCACGGTCCTGAACGACGTCCGGACCCAGTCAGGCCGCCCGGACGCCCAGCGCATCCAGCAGATCTTCAGCTTCACCTGCACCCCGCTGCGGACCGCGCGCACCGGCCAGGTCAACGGCGTCCTCACCGTCGGCATGGATGTCACCGCGCAGTCCCGCACCGAGGAGGAGCTCGGCACGCTGGCCGCCCTGCTGGTCGACCGGCTCCAGCAGAACGGCGCCACCCCGGTCGGACGCCCGGGCCTCGCCGGGGAGTCCGGACTCATCCTGCCGAGCTGAGCCGCCGACCTGCCGTCCGCGTGCGGCGCCGCAGTCCCCCTCCGTACCACCGCCCACCGGTCCGCACCACCGCACCACCCGCGACCGCAGCACCGATCACCGCACCACCAGCGACCGCACCACTGATGACCGCACCACCCACGACCGCACCACCGCGACATCCGCCACCGTGGCGGGGCGCCTCTCACCCCCGATGAGAGGCTCCCCGCCACGGTGCCGTCCGGGGGCGCCGGGCCACCCGGAGCACCCCGGCGTCCGAGCCCGAGTGGGTGAACCGGCCCCGCCCGCGCCCCGGCCACGGCCCGCCCGAAGGGCGCCGATGGTAGGCATGGGCCGCATGGACTGGTTCGCGGCCCCCGACTACTGGCTGAGCCGGCTGCTCGTCCAACGCCTGCTCGCCGGCCTCTACCTGATCGGGTTCCTCGCCGCCGTCGCGCAGTTCCGCGCCCTGATCGGCACCGACGGCATGCTGCCGGTGCCCCGCTTCACCGCCCGGGTCCCCTTCCGCCACGCGCCCGGGCTGTTCCACCTCCACTACAGCGACCGCTTCTTCGCCACCGTCGCCTGGAGCGGCGCCGCGCTCGCCGCCGCCGTGACCGCCGGACTCGGCGACCTCGTCCCGCTCTGGGCGTCCGTCCTGCTGTGGGCGGTGCTCTGGGGGCTCTACCTCTCGATCGTCAACGTCGGGCAGACCTGGTACTCCTTCGGCTGGGAGTCACTGCTGCTCGAAGCCGGCTTCCTCGCCGCCTTCCTCGGCAACGCCGACACCGCCCCGCCGACCCTGGTGCTCTGGCTGATGCGCTGGCTGGTCTTCCGGGTCGAGTTCGGCGCCGGACTGATCAAACTGCGCGGCGACCGCTGCTGGCGCGACCTCACCTGCCTGCGCTACCACCACGAGACCCAGCCCATGCCCGGACCGCTCAGCTGGTTCTTCCACCACCTGCCCGACCCGCTGCACCGCGTCGAGGTGGCCGCCAACCACTTCGTCCAACTCGTCGTCCCGGTCTGCCTCTTCCTCCCGCAGCCGGTCGCGAGCTACGCCGCCTGCATCGTCGTCGCCACCCAGCTGTGGCTGATCGCCTCCGGCAACTTCGCCTGGCTCAACTGGCTCACCATCACGCTCGCCCTCGCCGCCGTCGACCCGGCCCGCCTCGGCCTGCCCGTTCACGCCCACGCGCGCCCCGGCGCCCCGGTCTGGTTCGAGGTGCTGGTGATCGCGCTCACCGCCGCCGTCGCCGTCCTCAGCTACTGGCCGGTCCGCAACCTCGTCTCCCGCCGCCAGGCCATGAACCGCTCCTTCAACCGGCTGCACCTCGTCAACACCTACGGCGCCTTCGGCAGCATCAACCGCATCCGCCAGGAGATCGTCGTCGAAGGGACCGACGAACCGACCCTCACCCCGCACACGGTCTGGCACGAGTACGGCTTCAAGGGCAAACCCGGAGACGTGCGCCGGCTCCCGCGCCAGTACGCCCCCTACCACCTGCGGCTCGACTGGCTGATGTGGTTCGCCGGCATCTCGCCCGCCTACGCCCGCCCCTGGTTCCTGCCCTTCGTCGCCCGCCTGCTCTCCGGCGACCGCGCCACCCTCCGGCTGCTGCGCCACAACCCCTTCCCCGGCACCCCGCCGACCCACGTCCGGGCGACCCTCTATCTCTACCGGTTCACCGATTGGCGCGAACTGCGGGAAACCGGCGCGTGGTGGCACCGCACCGCGCTCTACGAGTACCTCGCGCCGGTCGACCTCGCCTCCCTCGCCCGCGCCGGGTACCGCCCGCCCCTCGGCCGACGGCTCCGCACCGTGCCGCTGGACCGGCCACGGCGGCTCGGGGCCCGGTCGGGGAGACCGTCCGGCCGACCCGGGGACCGAAGCCCCGAGCACCCGTCCGGCCCAACGCCCCACCACCCAGGCGGCCCTCCCGAGTAGCGGCCAGGTGGGCGGTATGGCACACGACACCGGCCCGTCGGGCGGTGGGTGCGTGCAAGGCTCGAACGGGCACCCGTATTCTGGGCGTCCACAACCGGCGGCCCTACCGCGCGCCCCCAGCCCCGTTCCGGGGCGTTCCGCGCAACCGGTCCGCCGCCCCCTCGCCGCCAGCCCCGCCGTCGTCGCCCAGAACCGGACCTCACATGACAGTGCTTCACTCGCGCAACGCCGACGCAGCCGACCCGGCGGACGTCGCCGACGCCGCAGACGCCGCAGACGTCAAGGACCCCCAGGACGCCAAGGCCACCACGGCGGAGACCGACCTCCGCGAGGACCTCGGCCGCTACGCCGAACTCGGGGCCTTCACCCTCACCGCCGACACCCACGCCTGGTACGCGGCCGTCGACACCGTCGCCACCCCCGAGGACGCCCGCGCCGCCTCCACCGCACTGGCCGAACTGCGCGGCCGCGACCTCCAGCAGACCTGGGACGCCGTCACCGCCCTCGCCGCCGAGGTCAAGCTCGACGAACCCGACACCGTCGCCAAGACCGCCCTGCTCGTCGAGCTGCTCCAGCGCGTCCAGCGCACCTCCGCCACCCTCACCGGCGCCGCCTACGACGCCGACCTCGACGCCCTCACCGCCGCCACCGCCGACAGCACCTGGCGCCGCGAGCACGGCGTCAAGCTCTCCTGGCTGCGCGCCCGCTCCCTGCGCAAGCAGGCCACGGCCCTCGCCACCGACCGCCGCGTCCGCCGCGAGGACCTGCACGAGGCACTCGCCTCCGCCGAGATCGAGCGCCGTGCCTGGGTCGCCATCGCCCCCGCGGGCACCCTCCCGGTCGTGCCCACCGACGGCGCGCTGGTCGAGCGGACCGCCCAGGCCTTCGAGGCGATCAACACCGGCCTGCGCGGCCTCGCCCGGATGCTCCCCGACCACGACCTCGACGGGCTGGCCTTCGCCGACCTCGTCGACCTGGTCGAACGGCTCGCCGCCGACGAGGGCACGCTCTACCGCCTGCCCACCATCCGCGGCCTGCGCACCACCCTGGAGGAGGCCGGCCTCGGCGACCTGCTCGCCGAACTCACCGTCGCCCAGGCCGACCGCCGCGCCGCCGAAGCCGCCTTCGTCGCCCGCCAGGCCCTGGCCGGCGGCCAGCGTGACGGGCTCGCGGGGACGGGGAGCGCCGTCGAGGCTGCGGTTCCTGCTCCGGCTTCGGCTCCTGCCTCGGTGGAGGAACCGGTGGAGGAGCCGGCGAGCGGCGTGGTGACCGAGGCGGAGCTGGAGTCGGAGTCGGAGTCGGACTCGGGCTCGGCTTCGGACTCGGTCGAGGCTGAGTCCGTGGTCGAGGCCGCCGTCGGGGTGGCTGAGGAGAAGGTGGCGGAGGTGGCGCAAGACGCCCCCGTCACCGTGGTCTCCCTCCCGGCGCCGTCCCCGGCCGCCGACGATCTGGTGGCCGCCGCGACCGCCGCGCTGGCGGAGGCCGCAGAGTCGGCCGAGGCCGTGGCCGAGTCGACGGAGGCCGTTGAGACGCCGGAGGACACGGAGACCGAGGCCGTCGTCGAGACCACCGCCGCCGAAGCCAAGTCCGAAGCCAAGTCCGAGGTCGAGGTCGAGGTCGAAGCCGAGTCGGCGGACGAGACGCCTGCCCTGGAGGACGCGCCGGTCGTCGAGCCGGAGGCGGTCGAGGAGGCCGTCGAGACGGCTGCCGAGCCCGAGCCCGAGCTGGTGGCCCAGGCGGAGGCGGCCGAGGCTCCCGCTGCTGAGGCTGCTGAGGCTGCTGAGGCTGCTGAGGCTGCTGAGGCTACGGAGCCGGTGGCCGAGGTCGAGGCCGTTGAGGAGGCGTCTGCCGTCGTCGTGGAGCCGGTTGT